>JBGSPT010000063.1:0-4014 GCA_041738475.1 Treponematales bacterium | reverse complement strand
CGGGCAGGGCCGCGATCAGGGCCGCCCGGGTCGGGGCGTCCACGCCGTCCAGGATCACCCGGACCTTGCGCTCGAAGGCCTTCATGTCCGCCCCCGCGAGCACGGGCGCGAAGTCGGAGATCTCGTCGGCGTCCAGCAGGGGCAGGGCTTCCAGGGCCCTCTGCAGCGCGCCGGTCAGCTTCAACTCCCCGATCAGATAGAGGGCGTCCTTCCGTACGATCCGTGGAAGGGATACCCGATCCGCCCGCACCAGGGAAAGGGCCAGGGGAACGACCTGCTCCCGGGGCTGGCCCAGGAGGGCGGCCCTCAGCTGGGCCCGGAGCTCGAAGGACGGATCCAGGAAGAGACCCTGCAGGGCCGGGAACACGCAGGGACCCTGGTTGCCTTCCAGGGACATGAGGATGTTGGCCGCCAGTTCCGGCTGGGCCCGCCGGGCGTTCAGTTCGCCCACCACGAGTTCGCAGGCCTCTTCCCCTCCCCGGGCCCGGGAGGCGGCCAGGACCAGGTCGTAGATCCCCAGCCGTTCCGGCGTATAGGGAGGCATTCCCATCCGGGAGAACCACCTTCGGGCCAGGGTCGCGATATGCTTACGGTCCCCGGCCCGGGCCAGGAGGCGGGCGGCCAGGTGGAAGGCCCCGTCGCTCTCGATGGTATCCGTTTTGGACAGGAAGCCGGTCACCTGGAGTTCCGCGGCGGCATCCAGGAGGCGGAACCTCCGTTCCAGCTCCTCGGCGTCCCCCAGCTCCGCGGTCTCGAAGACCCGGGCCAGGGCGCCGCCGGCCTGCAGGCATTCCGCGGCGGCCAGGCGTTCCTCGGGCATGTCCGATTCCAGATACTTGAAGGCGATCCCCTCGTCCGAGGGATCCCGGGGGTCGAGGAGTTCCAGGAAATGGAGAACCTGTTCCGGGGCCAGGGAACCGGGATCGGGGGAGTAGAATTCCGCGAAGTCCTTCCGGATCCGTTCCTTCGCGGCCTTCCGGACCTCGAGGACGGGGTCGGATACGAAGAGCTCGTAGAGTCCCGCGTAGAAGCCCTTCCGGTCCGTATCCTCCCAGCCCTCGACGATCAGCCGGCGGACCAGCGGGTGGGGGTCGGTCCTGCAGGACCGCAGGCTTCTCGCGGTCCTCTCGTCCTTGTCTCCCAGGAGGATCCGGACCGCAAACACCCGCACCGCCCACTCGGGATCCCCCAACAGCTCCCGGACCTCGTCCAGGCGCTCCGCCAGCAGGGCCCGGGACTTGGGGCCGTCGAATTCCCGGCCCGGCCCGGACAAGGCGATCCTGCGCAGGGCGAAGGCCCCCGCGTCGGTTCCCGTCCACTCCAGCAGTTGAAGGCCCAGGGACTCCCTGCGAAGGGCGGCCCGGAAGCAGGCGAACAATCCCGTATCGGGCAGGAACTCCAGGACCCGTGCCATCGTGCCGCGGCCGCCTCCCCGCTCCAGGGCGGCCATCCACCGCTCCCCGTATCCCAAGGCCGCGGGAAGCCGGGGGAAGGGTCCGGGATTCCCCCGGAAGCCTCCCCGGGCGCGCCGGATCACGTACCGTTCCCGGAAGGCCAGGGTTCCCGCCGACAGCCTCCTGCCGCCCAGGGCCGCGGGATCCAGGGCCGCGGTCAGCACGAAACGGCGGAATTTCGCCTGTGCGGACAGGACAAGGACGGCCGCGGCCGCGGCCGCGGCCGCGATCCCCGCCGCGATCCAGGTTCCCGCGGATATCCCGGCCAAGAAACCGACGATTCGTTCCATGTCATCCTCCGGACGCTAGCGGCGTTTTACGGCCCTGTAGATATGGATGGGTTCGACCTTGCCCTTCACCTTCACGGGTTCGCGCTCCTCCAGCTGGAAGGCGCTGCCCAACAGGCCGCGGGTGTCCTCGGTGATGATCACCTCCCCCGCCTTGGCCACGCCTTCCAGGCGGGCGGCCACGTTCACGGTATCCCCGATCACGGAGTAGTTCATGCGCCGGGAGGAGCCCAGGTTGCCGGCCACCAGGTACCCGGTGTGCATGCCGATGCCCACCCGCAGGTGCTCCGCGTCCCCCCGGAAGAAGGTGCGCATCGGGTCCTCGATCAGCTTCTGGATCTCCAGGGCGCAGGTGACGGCGTTCACCGCGTCCTCGGCCTCGCTGGTCATGGGCACCCCCCAGGCGGCCATGATGCAGTCCCCGATGAATTTGTCGATGAAGCCCTTGTACTTGAGGACCACCTCCACGGCCTGGGAGAAGTAATCGTTCAGAACCTCCACGATGTACTCCGGGGTGCGGCCCTCGGAGAAGGAGGTGTAGCCCCGGATATCCGCGAAAAAGACCGTGGCCTTCTTGCCCGCGCCTCCCAGGCGCACCTGGTCCGGGGAATCCATGAGGCTCTGGACGACTTCGCTGGAAAGGTAGCGGCTGAACATGTCCTTGATGGCCCTGCGTTCCTCCACCACGACGTTCATTTTCTCCTTGAGAGCCCGCTCCCGGCTCTGGTCCGTAAAGAGGAGGGTGAGCCCGTCGTGCCGGTCGGACCGTTTTCCGCGGATGGGGGAGAGATTCAACGAGAAGTCCAGGTCCCCTCGGGAACCCGCCGCGATCCCCTCGACCCCCAGAATCGTGGATCCCTTGGAAAGGGTCTCCTCGACGGTCCGGAGGATCTTGGGGTCCACCCGGGTGCCGAGCAGGTCGGTCAGGGGTTTGCCTACATCCTCCTCGGAAAGGCCGAAAGCCCGGGCGGCCTCGTCGTTGAAGTACCGGACCGAGCCGTCCCTCTCCGTTGTCAGCAGGAGGTTCGTCATGGAGGAGAAGACGCTCTCCTGATACCGCTCCAGGGATTCGATGACCGCGGCATGCTCCTTGAGCTCCTGGAAAAGCCGGGCGCTCCGGAGCATTCCGGCGGCCAGGGAACAGAAGGATCCGAGAAAATTCATGCGTATCCGGTCGTAGTGGTTTTCTGTCCTGGCGTTCACGAACAGGATGCCCACCCTCGTCTTGGGAACCGCGACGGGCAGGGCCATGCCCGAAGCCATTTCCGGATGCAGGAGGATCCCCTCCAGGGCGCAGGCCCGCCGCCGGTTCAGGACCGCGGCTTCGCCGCAGTCCTCGAGAAAGGAGACCGCCTCGCCGGACCGGGCCAGGGAGGCCGGCACGGCCCAGGGGCCCCGCTTGTAGGAGAGCCGCAGGGGAGTCCTGGAATCCCTGGGGTCCCCGGTGTACAGGTACAGGGCCGCCAGGTCGGATCGGGTGATGTCGCAGGATTGTTCGACCAGGATGGATTCGAGTTCCCCGAAGTCCGCGCCGGCGGAGAGAAGTGAAGAGGCCCGGGAAAGCTCGTCGAACGCCGTCCGCCCGGCGCCCCGGGTATCCTGAACTCCGGGCGCGCCGTCGGCGAGGCGGTTTTTCCTTCGGATCGCGGACAGGATGCCCATGGGAATCCCCCTAACCGTGCCGGCTCAGGGCGGGATTCCGCAGGATGGCTTTCGGCCCGCCCTTTCGGCGTAATGGTAACGCAGGTTCGGGAGAAATTCGAGCCTATTTCCTCCGAATCAGCGCTTGGCTCCCTTCCAGAGTACCCGCACCTGTTTATACAGGCCCTCTCCCTCGCTCTTGGTCTCCACATCCACGATGTCGTTCAGGGTCGTATGGATGATGCGCCGCTCGAAGGGGTTCATCGGCTCCAGGAGCAGGGAGCCCCGGGACCGGCGGACCTTTTCCGCGGACTCGTAGGCCAGCTTGACCAGGGCTTCCTCCCGGCGGATGCGGTAGTTTTCGGAATCGATGACGATCCGGAGATCCTCCCGTCCCAGCCGGCCGCCGTACACGTTGACCAGGAGCTGGAGGGCGTCCAGGTTCTTGCCTTTCTTGCCGATCAGGATCGAGGCATGCTCGCTGTCCAGCCGGACCCCCAGCTTCTTGTCCTCCCGGAAGAGGACGGACACCTCGCAGGCGTATCCCATCTTCTCCACCGTGGTCTTCACGAACTCCAGGATCTTGGCCTCGAACTCGTCCGCCCCCGCGGGATCTGCCGCCGCCGGCCGGG
>JBGSPT010000061.1:0-9922 GCA_041738475.1 Treponematales bacterium | reverse complement strand
GCCATCCGGGTGAACTCCGCCACCCGGGACGGGAGGCTTCCCCCGTTGGTGTCGCAGAGCACCAGGCACTCCGCCCCGGCGTCCCGGGCCGAGCGAAGGCAGGCCAGGGCGTAGTCCGGATTCGAGGCGAAGCCGTCGAAGAAGTGCTCCGCGTCGAAGATCACGCGGCGGCCGGCGGCGTGCAGGAAGGCGACACTTTCCCCGATTATCGCCAGGTTCTCTTCCGGCGTCGCCGAAAGGACCCGGCGGACGTGGAAGTCCCAGGTCTTCCCGAACAGGACGACCACCTCGGTGCCCGCGGCCAGAAGGCTGGCCATCTGGGGGTCCGACTCGGGGCGGATCTCCCTGCGGCGGGTGGAGCCGAAGGCGGCCAGGACCGAGCGCGCCAGGCGGAGGGACCGGGCTTCCCGGAAGAACTCCGCGTCCTTGGGGTTCGACCCGGGGTTGCCCGCCTCGATGATGTCCACCCCCAGGGCATCCAGGGCCCGGACCACGGAGATCTTGTCCGCCACCGAAAAGCTCACCCCCTCGCCCTGGGCCCCGTCCCGGAGGGTGGAATCAAGAAGCGTTACGCGAGGGAGCGAATTCATCGACCACCTCCTCCGCTTCCGATTCGCCGGGGATGTCGGACTCGCCCTTCGACTCCAGGTCCTCCGCCATGGCGTTGATGGCGTCGATGTAGGCGCGGACGCTTGCCTCGATGACGTCCGTGGACACCCCGTGCCCGTTGTAGGCCTTTTCCCCCAGGCGCACCCGCACGTGGGCCTCCCCCTGGGCGTCCTTGCCGCCGGTGACGGAATCCAGGGAGAAATCCTCCAGCACCGGATCCCGGCCCACGATCTTGTCGATGGCCTTGAAGGACGCGTCGATGGGTCCGTCCCCGGTGGCCACCCGCTCCTCCTTCCTGCCGTCCCGGGAAGCCAGGCTGACCGCGCTTGTGGAGGTGATGGAACTGCCGGAGTTGATGATGAAGCGCTCCAGCTTCCAGGCCGCCTTCCGGTCCGGAGCCCAGCCCCGGGCCAGGGCCTCGATATCCCGGTCGCTGACGGTCTTCTTCTTGTCCGCCAGGGCCTTGAAGGCCTTGAAGAGCTCCGCGATCCGGGCCGGGCCGAGATGGAAGCCCAGCTCCAGAAGGCGCTCGTCGAAGGCGTGGCGGCCCGAGTGCTTGCCCAGGACCATCTTGTTCCGGGGCAGGCCCACGGATTCGGGGGTCATGATCTCGTAGGTGTCCGCCCGGGCCAGGACCCCGTGCTGGTGGATCCCCGACTCGTGGGCGAAGGCGTTTTCCCCCACCACCGCCTTGTTGGCCTGGACCCGGCAGCCCGTGACCTGGACGACCAGACGGCTGGCGGCGTAGATCTGGGTGGTGTCGATCCGGCACCGGGCGTCCAGGGAGTCGGCCCGGGTCCGCAAAATCATGGCGATCTCCTCCAGGGAGGCGTTCCCCGCCCGCTCGCCGATGCCGTTGACCGTGCACTCCACCTGGTCCGCCCCGGCCTCCACGGCGGCCAGGGAGTTGGCCACCGCCAGGCCCAGGTCGTCGTGGCAGTGCACCGAGAAGACGGCCCTGCCCATGTCCGGGACCCCGGCTTTGACCCTACGCACCAGGTCCCCGAACTGCCGGGGCAGGGCGTAGCCCACCGTGTCCGGCAGGTTCACCGTGGAGGCTCCCGCTTCGATCACGGCCTGGAAGATCCGGCACAGGAAGTCCGGGTCCGACCGGGATGCGTCCTCGGCGGAGAACTCCACGTCCGGGCAGAACTTTCGGGCGTAGCGGACCATGGCGACGGCCTGTTCCACCACCTCGTCGGGGCTCATGCGGAGCTTGTACTCCATGTGCAGGGGGGAGGTGGCAATGAAGGTGTGGATCCGGGGCCTCTCGGCGGGTTTCAGGGCCTCCCAGGCGGCATCGATGTCCTGGGGCACCGCCCGGGCCAGGCCCGCCACGGCGCATCCCCGTACCTGGCGCGCGATCTCGCGCACCGAGGCTAGGTCCCCCGGGCTGGCGATCGGGAAGCCCGCCTCGATGACGTCGACTCCGAGCTTCTCGAGCTGGCGGGCCACTTCGAGTTTCTCTCCCAGGTTCATGCTGCAGCCCGGGGCCTGCTCTCCGTCCCGCAGGGTCGTGTCGAAGATCGCGATTTCGCGTGCCATGGCGGCCTCCTACCTCTTGTCCTTGGTCCAGCTCATCATGGCCCTCAGCTCCGCCCCGACCTTCTCGGAGGGATGGGCGGCCTCGATGGCCCGCATGCGGTTGAAGCCCGGCCGGTTGGCCTGGTTCTCCAGGATCCACTCCCGGGCGAACTGCCCGTTCTGGATCGCCGCAAGCACCCTCTTCATCTCCTTCCGGGTCTCCTCGGTGATAATCCGGGGGCCCACGGTGTAATCCCCGTACTCCGCGGTGTCGGAGATGGAATAGCGCATGAAAGAGATGCCCTTCTGGGCCACCAGGTCGATGATCAGCTTCATCTCGTGGATGCACTCGAAGTAGGCGCTCTCGGGCTGGTACCCCGCCTCCACGAGGGTGTCGAAGCCGGCCTTCATGAGGGAGGTGACCCCGCCGCACAGGACGCACTGCTCCCCGAAGAGGTCCGTCTCGGTCTCCTCCTGGAAGGTGGTCTCCAGGACTCCCGCCCGGGCGCCTCCGATCCCCGCCGCGTAGGCCAAGGCCTGGGCCTTGGCGGTTCCGGAGGCGTCCTGCTGGACCGCCACCAGGCAGGGGACTCCCTTGCCCTCCTGGTACTGGGAGCGGACCGTGTGCCCGGGCCCCTTGGGGGCGATCATGACCACGTCCACCTCCGCGGGCGGGACGATCTGCTTGAAGTGGATATTGAAGCCGTGGGCGAAGGCGATGGTCTTGCCCGCCGAAAGGCCGGGCCTCACGCTCTCCGCGTAGAGCCGGGCCTGCTTCTCGTCGTTGATCAGGATCATGATGAAGTCCGCCGCCTTGGCGGCGTCCGCGGCGGTCTGGACCTTGAACCCCTGGGCTTCGGCTTCCTTCCAGCTCTTGGACCCCTCGTAGAGCCCCACCACCACGGGGTAACCCGAATCGCGGAGGTTGAGAGCGTGGGCGTGGCCCTGGCTGCCGAAGCCGATCACCGCGATGGTCTTGCCCGCCAGGGCCTTCTTGTCGCAATCCTTGTCGTAGTACATGGTAGCCACGATGTTCTCCTTAGGGGGTCGTCGTCGGTTCGGCTCCGTACGGGGCCGTTTCCGCCGGCTCGGGCCGGCTGAGGGTCGATGCGCCCCGCTGCAGGGCCGTGAGCCCCGTGCGGGCGATTTCAGGGATTCCATAGGGTTCCAACAGGTCCAGGAGCCCTTCGATCTTGGGCCGTTCCCCGGTGATCTCCAGGATCATCTCCCGCCGGGATACGTCCACGATCCGGGCCCGGAAGATCCGGGCTATGTTCACGATATCCCCCCGGGTTTCAGGAGAAGCCTTCACCTTGACCAGGACCAGCTCCCGGTAGACCCCCGACTGGGGATCCAGCCGTCGCAGGGAGATAACGTCCTCCAGCTTCTCCAGCTGGCGGGCCAGCTGTTCCAGGACCTCCTGGTCTCCGATGGCGGAGATGGTCATCCGGGAGACCGCGGGATCCAGGGTCTCGCCGACCGACAGGCTCTCGATGTTGAATCCCCGCCGGCTGAAAAGCCCGGAGATCCGGGACAGGACCCCGGGGTGGTTCTGGACCAGGGCGGACACCACGAAACGTTCCGTGACCGGAATTCCCGGCGAGGCGGCCATACCTACAGACTCTCGCAGAGGGACCATACGTCGTTGACCGGGTCCCGGCGGGGCTTACGGGTGACCTCGCACCTCAAGGGGGCGGTTCCGTGCCTGCGGCAGGCTCCGGTCCCGAATACACAGGACCGGAGGTGTCCGGCGGGACGGTTCATACGGTTCGTTCGGGCATACAATCGCGCGTTCATGACGGTTCCTCCTATCGCGCCGCCCGGTCCGGATAGTTCCGGGCGATCCGGGGTGAGTGTCACGAAGCTTGTGAAGGAATTCAGAAGCTGCCGAGGAGTGCCGGGGACAACGAAAAAGGCCGCCGGGCTCCACGGACCTTTCACAAGGTTCGTGACACTAAGGACGGCCTATTCCGGTCGGGCTCTCTCCGCCCGGCCGTCATCCAGCGAAGGAGCCCTAAATGCCCAGGATAAGGAGGAGGACGATAATGGTGAGGATGTAGAGGGAGGATAGGGTGGGATTCTGTGCGGCGAAGGCTGCCCGAACACGGGCCGCGGAGGCGAGACGCCCGCGGCGGTCGAGGGCGGGTCCCCGAAGGGAGAACGCCATTTCACCGGCCATGGGCGGACCCTAGCACGCCGAAAAAACGAGTGTCAAGCTGCTATGCGTAGAAATCGTTCGAATTGTTGAAATATTCTAGGAAAAATGTAGGATTCTATTCCTTTTTTACTCTATTGTCTCTACAATATCCAAGAACCGGGGCCGGGAAGTCCGCCCCGCCGCCTCCTCCGCCCGGGCCTTGCGGCAGCCCGGCGGGCCGGTATAGAGTCCCCTCTCATGGAGAGTACCGATCGAGGATCCGCTCCCGCCGTCCCACCCCCGCGGGCGCCCCTGCGGGAGGCCCTTCGGGCGGCCCTGCCCGCGACCTTCCCGGTTTTCCTGGGCTACACCACCATCGGGGCGGCCTTCGGCCTCCTCCTGGCAAGCTCGGGCCTGCCCCTCTGGGCCGCCCCCGCGATGAGCCTGTTCGTATACGCCGGGGCCGCACAGTTCATGGGGGTAGGGCTCATCGTATCGGGCGCGGGACCGGCGGAGATAGCGGCGGCCACCTTCCTCCTAAACCTCAGGCACATGGTATACGGCCTTTCGTTCCTGGAGCTCTACTCCCGGGCGGGGAGACTGAAACCCTACCTGGTGTACACCCTGACCGACGAGACCTACGCCCTGCTCTCCACGATTTCCGTGCCGGAGGGGGTGGATCCCGACCGGTTCCGGTTCTGGGTGTCCGCCCTGAACCAGTCCTACTGGCTCCTGGGAACCCTCGCGGGGACCCTGGCGGGCGGTCTGGCCTCCTTCGACACCCGAGGGCTGGAGTTTTCCCTGACAGCCCTGTTCACGGTGCTCCTGATCGAGCAGACCCGGAAAGTCCGCAGTCCCCTGCCCTACCTGAGTTCGGGAGCCTGCGCCGCGGCGGCCTACCTGATCCTGGGACCTTCCCGGATGCTCCTTCCCGCCATCGGAGCCGCGGGTGTCCTCCTCTTCGCTCTGCGGGGAAGGCTGGAACGCCGTGGATAGCCTGGAAGTCCTGGCCGCCGTCGCGGTTATGGTGGCCGCCACCGCCGCCACCCGGGTCCTGCCCTTCCTGGTGTTCCGGAACCGGAAGATGCCGGGCTTCGTGCCCTTCCTGGCGACCTACGGCCCTCCGGCCATCCTGACGATCCTTACCCTCTATTGCTTCAAGGATGTGGACTGGGCCGCGCCCCCCCGGGGAATTCCGGAGCTGGCGGCCGCGGCGCTCACCGCGGTCCTGCACCTTTGGAAGCGGAATACCCTCCTCTCGATCGTCGGAGGCACGGCCCTGTACATGCTCCTGATCCGGATAGCCTGACGGATTTCCGACGAACCCGAGGCTCGCCCGCCCTCGGGCCCCGGGAACGCGCCGCCGCTCTTGCGCCCGGACCGGCATCGGATATACTCGATGCAACGGCCTACTTGCGCTAAGAGACCGGGGCCCCAAAAGAGGAAAATCGTGGACGAGACGAAAATTTTCGGAAACCGCCTGCCCGGCCGGGCTCTGAAGAGCGCCGAACGGACCTTCCGGCGCTATGCACGCCGTTTCTCCTTCTCTCCCGACGATTCTCCCAAGCTGGGGGCCGTACCCATGGGCCCGGCGTACGACCTCTTCGGCGTGCGGAAACTGGAGGAGCGGACTCCGGAGGGCGGCCCCTACGAGGAGATCGACCGGGAGAAGGGCATAGTCCTGGGCACGATCCGCATGGGTTTCGGCCACTACCGGATCGGCCTGGCCCTGGCCTCCGCCGCCCGATCCATGGGGCTCACCCCCTACTGGATGGACCTGATGTCCTTCCCGGACACGGCGGCAAGCAGGACGATCGACTACCTGGAGGACCTCTATAACCTGGGCTCCCGGGTATCCCAGCGATTCAAGTGGTTCGACAAGTACGTTTGGGAGAAGATCACCTCCGACATGGCCAAGCGGCTGTCCTACACCGCCCGGGACCGGGCCCTGGCCCGGCTCTTCGCGCCCCTCCTGGGCGGCCTTCCCCGGGACATCCCCTTCCTGTCCACCCACCCCTGGACCGGCCACGCGGCGGTGAAGGCGGGGATGGCGGACGTGGTCACCCTCATCCCCGACAACTACCCCCTGGCCTTCCACCTGGTCGAGGGAAGCGTCCACGTGGTCCAGACCCCCTCGGCGTACATGGGCTACCGGACCCTGCGGGACATGGGCGGCGAGGAGGAGCTGATGTACGCCCTCCCCCGGGACGATATCCGCTTCGTCGGACACTACGTGGATCACGAGATCGTCTCCGCGGTGGAGGAGGACTGTTCCTACAGGCTTCGCCGACTCCGGGACAAGGAGACCCGGCGCTTCCTCCTGACCATGGGAGGCGCGGGCGCCCAGGCCCGGAGATTCGCGGACATAGCCCGGGCCTGCAAGGGGGCCATCGAGGACGGGAAGTTGTCCCTTCTGGTGAACATGGGGGACCACGCGGGACGGTGGGCGGAGCTCCGTGAGTCCCTGGACGCGGACGGGATCCGCTACACCCTCCACTCGGACTGGGAGGAGACCCAGGCCTTCGCCCGGGAAATCCGGACCGGCTCAGTTTCCGGAGTCCACGTCTTCCTGCACGAGGCCTTCTTCGCGGCGGTGTATACCACCAACCTGCTCATGCGCGCCTCGGACATCATGATCACGAAACCCAGCGAGCTGGCCTTCTACCCGGTCCCCAAGCTCTTCATCCAACGGGTGGGCCGCCACGAGGCCTGGGGCGCCATCCGGGGCTCGGAGATCGGGGACGGGACCCTGGAGACCGCATCGGACGCGAGCCTTCATCAGGCCCTGCGTCTATTGGTGGAGGAGAACGACCTGCTGGAGATGTATATCGGGAATATCCTGCGGAACGCCCGGGCGGGGATCTACGACGGGGCCTACGGGGCCGTACATCTGGCCCTGGAGCGCCGGGCCCGTTCCTGATACCTGAGCTTGACCGCGGGACCGGCCGCGGTTACCATTCGGAACCGGTTGCGCGAAGCTCCTGCGGGCTCCTGGCGCAGCCCCCGGCCGGGATGGTGGAACGGTAGACACCGGGGACTTAAAATCCCCTGGCCGCAAGGCCGTGCCAGTTCGAGTCTGGTTCCCGGCAACAGTGATCGGGCCCGGGACCGCGCCTTCGGTCCGCGGAAAAGACTAAGGTTTGGATAATTATCTGCCGATAAGAAACTGAACAACTCTGCCCCCGAAGCCGGGGGCAAGCGCCTACAAGGATGGAAGCGCAGGATGACCTCTACATCGAAGAGCCAGGAAGGCAACCCACCCCTCGTCTCATCCATCTCCGAGGAGAATGCTCGGCTCCGCACCAAGGTGAGCCTGCTCGAGAATAAAGTAGCCCACCTGGAGCGGAAGATCTCCTTCCAGGCCCAGTCGGGCCTGCCCACCCACTTCCGGCTCGAGATCGACCTGGATGACCTCATCGAATCCGAGAACGCGAAGCCCTCGACCCAGGGCTTCACGGTCCTGATCGTACAGCTGGGCCAGACCTACTCGATGGTCCGCAAGACCCTGCGTTCAAGCATCAGCGAGTGGCTCCTCTATCAGACGGGCTGCAGGGTGAATGCCGTGATGGGTCCCGAGGACAAGGTCTACCATACCCGGGAGGACGAGTTCGTCCTCGTACTGCGGGGAGCCAAGGGGCAGGAGCTCAAGAAAGTCCTGCGCCGCCTGTTGTCCGCCCTCTGCGAGCCCCACGTCTTCGCGGGCTTCACGGTTTCCCTGCCCGTCACCTCGGGGGCGGCATATTTCCCCGAGCACGGCCGGACCCGGTCCAATCTTCTGCACTACGCGGACGTGGCCGCGGGATCCGCCCAGGAACGCAAGAAAAGCTTCGTCCTCTTCCGGCCGGGTCTCCTTCAGACCGTAGTGGAGCGGGTGGAGCTCCAGAACTCCATCATCCGCGCCATCGAGGCTCCGGCGATCCGCCACCTGGGGGAGCAGTTCTCCCTGGTCTTCCAGCCCAAGCTGATCGTCTCGGAGATCGAAGGCAGGGTCTTAAAGGTCGAACGTCTCGAGGCGGAGGCCCTGATCCGGTGGAACCACCCGACCCGGGGCCCCATAGCGCCGGCCACCTTCATCCCCCTGGCGGAGGAGACGGGTCTCATCGAACCCCTGGGCAAGTGGCTGGTGTACCAGTGCGTGCGCAGGCTGTCGAGCTGGCACAAGTCCGGCCGGGGCGACATCGGCCTGTCCGTCAATCTCTCGCCCCGGCAATTCCGATCCGGGGCCGTGGAGGAAACCCTGGCGGGGCTGATCTCGTCCTCCAAGATCCCCGAGCGGGCGCTTACGGTGGAGCTCACGGAGACGTGCCTCTTCGAGGATGCGGAGGCCACCACCCGGATCCTCCAGCGCTTCGCCGCCATGGGAGTTCGGGTCTCGGTGGACGACTTCGGGACGGGCTACTCCTCCTTGAGCCACCTGCACCGCTTCCCCCTGGACGAGATCAAAATCGACCGGCTCTTCGTGGAAAACCTGCACCTGAACCACCAGGACCGGTCCATCGTCCGGTCCCTGGTGGGCATAGCCCAGGACCTGGGCCTGGACCTGATCGCTGAGGGCGTGGAGCGTGCGGACGCGCTCCGCCACCTCTACCGCATGGGCTGCCGGGGCTTCCAGGGATTCCTGTTTTCCGAACCCCTGTCCGACGAGGAGCTTCTGAAGTTCCGGGACCGCATCGTCCGGGACGGCATGACCTTCCGCATCCCCGCGGGCGCCGCCGGAGACTCCGCCGCGGAGGCCGCCACGTAGGGGTGGTCCGGCTCGACCGGAACCGGCCGTCCCAGGAGACGCTCGATCTGGCGCAGGAGGGGACGCTCCTCGGAATCGCAGAATGAAACGGCCGAGCCCGAAGCCCCCGCCCGGGCCGTCCTGCCGATGCGGTGCACGTAGGTCTCCGGCTCGTTGGGCAGTTCGTAGTTGAAGACGTGGGTGATCCCGTCCACGTCGATGCCCCTGGCCGCCAGGTCCGTCGCCACCAGCACTCGTATTTCCCCGCGCTTGAAACCGTCCAGGGCCCGGATCCGGGCGTTCTGGCTCTTGTTCGCGTGGATGGCCTCGGAGGAGATCCCCTCCGCCCCCAGGGCCGCGGACAGTCGGTTGGCCCCGTGCTTGGTCCGGGTGAACACCACGGCCCTGCGTACGTCCGCCTTCCGGAGGAGGTGGGCCAGCAGGTCCTTCTTGTTTTCCTTTCGCACGTGCAGGATCCGCTGGTCCACCTTGTCCACCGTCGGCTTCTCGGGCTCCACGTCCACCCGGACCGGGTTGTCCAGGATGGACGAGGCCAGGGCGGCGATGTCCCGGGGCATGGTCGCGGAAAACAGAAGGGTCTGCCGCTTTTTCGGAAGCAAGGCGACGATGCGCCGCACGTCGTGGATGAAGCCCATGTCGAGCATCCGGTCCGCCTCGTCCAGGACCACCGTCTCCACCCGGTCCAGGCGGATGTAGCCCTCGCCGTGGAGGTCCAGCAGGCGGCCCGGGGTGGCGGTCAGCACGTCGACCCCCCGGGAAAGGGCCTTGATCTGGGGATTCTTGCCCACCCCGCCGAAGACGCAGGCCCGGGAGAACCGGAAGCGGCGGCCGTAGGTGCCGAAGCTCTCGTCGATCTGGGCCGCCAGCTCCCGGGTGGGAGCCACGACCAGGACCCGGGCCGCCCTGGG
>JBGSPT010000056.1:0-4307 GCA_041738475.1 Treponematales bacterium | reverse complement strand
GGGCTCCTGGTCCTGCCCCGGATACCCTACGGTTTCGGTTTTATCCTGTTCCTGGCCGTTCTCGGGGCGGTTCCTTACGTGCGCATGCCCGCCGCGGAAGCCTACATCGTGGGCCGCGTCCCCGAGAGTCTCCGATCCACGGTCTTGGGCATCTATTTCTTCGCGGGCATGGAGGGAAGCGGAGTGCTCACCCCCCTCCTGGGCCGGTGGATCGACCTCCACGGGTTCACGGCGGGATTCACGATCCTGGGCATCGGGCTGGGAGCCGTGGTCGCGGCCTGCGCCCTGGCGCTGTCCACGGGAGTTTTCAAAACTTCGCAATGATTCTCGATATTGGATATTTTTTGCACGACACTTGACACGTTCGATTCCCTTCGATATGGTTTTCGGAAAATCGTGCGACGCGGAGCCCGAAGGGGTCCGCACCGGGATGGTCCCCGAGGATATGCGCCGGTTCCCATGGGGGGAACGAAGCGGTTCCTCGCAGGGCGGAAGGATGCCGCCCTTTTCGCGCGGTCGTACAAGGAGTATCTAAATGATTTTCTGCGTCATACGCACCTCCACACCCGTCCTGGGCATGTAGCTCGGGAGGCGACGCGATCCTGACGGGATCGCGCAAGCCGTCCGGGAACGCGAAGAGCATCGAGCATAGGACATCCGTGTCGTCGTTGCATCGATCCGCCCTCTCCGCGCAGCCTGAACCGTAGACAGCCTTCCCGAGCGCCTCACGGAACCGAACGATCCGGACACCCTTAGCCTTTCACGGGCGTTGAGGGTAGCACCGGTCCTTAGGTTTTCCGAGGCGGTTCCTCATGCCCGGACGGATCCCGGCCGCGCGGCCGAGCGCCCGATGGCTTTCCATGCGTCGAGGACGTACGGACGGCCCTCCGCTCCCGCGCCCGTCGCGATTCGGGGACTTCTCCGCGCCTCCGCGCGCGGACCGCCCCGGATTTCTTCATCCGACGAAATTGGAGCTTGAACCATGACCTTGATCCTTCGTATTTCGAACCTGTTTTCCTTCCTTCGCAAGTCCGAAGGAGCCCGCGCTTCTTCTGTGGAACGGCGGGCTTCCCGGGCGATCGAGACCCGGGACTCCGCCCGCCCCTCCGCGGCGGCCCAGGAGTTCGGAACCCGTGCGACGGCCGACGCCTGGCAGTACGCCTGCAACCAGCGGGCGTTCCGTTGATCTCAAACGTTCCGGGAGGGACGGCGCGGCCGGGTACGGCGCGCCGCCGCCTCGCCGGTTTTTCCGCAGAAACGAACCATAGTTCGTTTCGACAAGAATCACGGCTGACGAAGGAGGATGGCCTTTCATGAGCCTGCGGCATCCGAACGGAAAATCCCGGGTTCCGACGCTGATACTCGCTCACGGCGCCGGAGCGGTGTTCCTTGTTTTCCTTATGACCGCCTCCCTCGGACAGTCTCCGAGCCCAACGGACTCTCCGGAGTCATTCATCCGCCGTCTGGACACACGGATTCCCCGCCTCATGTCACGGTACGACGTGCCGGGCCTGGGCATCGCCCTGATCCGGGACGGCGAGATTCTCTGGGAGGAATCCTACGGGACCGCCGACGCGGTCTCCCGCAGGCCCCTCTCCGAGGACTCGGTCTTCCGGGCGGAATCCATCTCAAAATCCGTCACCGCCTGGGGCGTCCTCAACCTGGTCGAGCAGGGACGGATAGACCTGGACGCCCCTGTCCAAACGTACCTCGAGGATTTCTCTCTGCCCGATTTCCCCTTCAACGCCGAGAAGGTGACCATGCGCCGGCTGCTGTCCGGCAACGCCGGGATGGTCCTGGGGCCGGTGGGGCCTTCGGTGGAATACCCTCCGGGCAGTCCCCGGCCGAGCCTCCGGGAAGCTTTGGCCGGAACGGTCCGGATGAACCGGGAGCCCGGAGCGGGCTTCGAATACTCAAACGTCGGGTTCAACCTCCTGGAGCTCGTCGTGGAGAACGTTTCCGGACGGCCTTTTGCGGAATACATGGCAGAGGAAATCCTCGATCCCCTGGGCATGGCGGATTCCTCCTACGAATGGAACGAGGGCATACGGAAGCGGAGCGCCTCGGGCCATGACCTCAAAGGCCGGAGGGTCGAGGCCTACGTGTATTCCGAGAAGGGATCCGGAGGCCTGTTCACCACCGTACGGGACATCGCCGCCTTCGCCCGGGCCGGGATGCGGGTATCCGGCGGGGAAGGGGCCGGGGTCCTGGATCCCGGGTCCCTCCGGGCCCTCTACTCCGAATCGGCGGCCATTTCGGGAATCTTCGGAGCCGTGGCGGACGACTACGGGTTCGGCCATTTCACGGAGCGCCTCTCCGACGGCCGCCGAGCCGTATGGCACGGCGGTCAGGGGCACGGCTGGATGACCCACTTCCATTCGGTACCGGAATCCGGGGACGGCGTCGTGATCCTGACCAACACCCAGCGAAGCTGGCCCCTGATCTCCGTCGTCCTGGCCGACTGGTCCCGATGGAATGGACATGCTCCGGTCAAGTTCAGCCGGATACGGTATGGTGTCGCGGCGATGTGGTTCCTGACGGGTTTTCTGGCGCTGGCGGCCCTCTTCCTGGGCTGGGTCACGGCGGCGGGGATCGTACGGGGTCGGCTCCGGTTCGCGCCCCTCGCGCCCTCGGGCCTGCCCGGCCGGATCCTCCGTGCCGCCGTCGGGTCGGCGGGGATCGCGGGAATGGCCTGGGCTGCCTCCCAGCCATACCTTATGGTGACGTCCCTCTTTCCGGGGCCTGCGGAGAAAGCCGGCGGAGCCGCGCTGGCGCTCTCGGCGATGCTCCTGGTGTCGTCGATGTTTTCCGGTTCCGCCGCGGCCCGGGCCCCTCGGTTTTGACAATCGACACTCCCGGTGGTACGGTAGGAAGTACCGATGCCGAGCATCCTGGCCGATTCTTGAGCGGACGCGGGCGAGTCGTTCGGGGATGTCCGGATGCGGCGTTTTTTCACATCCAGTAGACGGATACCCGGCTCGGATGGAGGAACCATGAAAAAGCGCATTGGATTACTGATCGTCCCGGCCTTGGTTATCCTGACCGCTTCCTGCGGTTCCAAATCCGGGGGAAGCCCCTCGGAGTCGTCCGATCCGCCCATGTTGGGCCAGGGCTTCCTTTCCGCGGGTCAGCCCGTGACGGGGGTCCAACCGGAAGGCATGCAGGCCGCGGACACCTCGTGGATCAAGGTGAAGCATCTCGACCTGGCCTACGCTTCCAAGTCCCCGGTCCAGAAGCTGGATCTGTATCTGCCCGACCAGGGGAAAGGCCCCTTCCCCCTGATCATCGAGTTCCATCCCGGGGGATTCATGGTCGGAAGCAAATCCACGGGAATCGGTCCCATGCTCGAGGGTCTCAAGCGGGGCTACGCCGTCGCTTCCGTGGGCTACAGACTGAGCGGGGAGGCTGCCTTTCCCGCGGCGGTGAACGACGCCAAGGCGGCGGTGAAATTCCTGCGGGCCTCCGCGGGCAAGTACAACCTCGATCCCCGCCGCTTCGCCGCCTGGGGAAGCTCCGCGGGGGGGAACCTGGCGGCCATGGTGGCCGTCTCGGCGAACGATCCTTCCCTGGCCGATCCCTCCCTGGGGAACGCCGGGGTGTCGGACGCGGTCCAGGCCGCGGTGGACTGGTACGGTCCCCTGGACTTCAGCTCCATGGATGCCCAATTCAAGGCCCTCGGGAAAAGCGGGAGCACGGGTACCACGTCCTCCCCGTATTCCCCGGAATCGAAGTACCTGGGCAAGACCGTCGGTACCCCGGAAGCCCTATCCCTGACCGAGAAGGCCGACCCCGGAACCTACATCACTTCCGACGACCCTCCCATGTACATCCAGCACGGAACCGAGGACCGGAACGTCCCGATCACCCAGTCCGAAAACTTCGCCCGGGATCTGGCGGCGGCGATCGGAGCCGACAAGGTGGTGTACGAAAGCATCGGGTTGGCCGGCCACGGCGGCCCCCTGTTCGAGACCGCGGCCAACGTGGCCAAGATCCTGGACTTCCTGGATCGGCACCTGAAGTAGGCCGAAACCGGGCCGGGCCCTAGCGACCGCGCCGGGTCCTCCCGCCTGTCCGCCGCGGTCCGGCCCCGTCTCAGCTATCCCAGCCTCTCCAGGAAACTCGTCACCGCCAGGAGGTCCGCGCAGCCCCCGGGGCTGAGGTTCCGGGCGATCAAGCCTTCGTCCAGTTCCCGCACCGCGGCGCGGCCGGTCTCGGTACCGAGGCCTCCCCGGTCGAGCGCCCGAGCGGAGCCCGCCCGTAGGTACTCCAGGCCCTCCGGCCCGCCCCGGGCCAGTACGCAGGTGTCC
>JBGSPT010000051.1:0-3867 GCA_041738475.1 Treponematales bacterium | reverse complement strand
CCCGGCCGGTCCGGGAGGCGGCGGCCTCGGCCTGGCCCTCCTGGATCGCCAGGTCCAAGACCTGGGGGGCGAGCTCGTAGTGGAATCCCGGCCCGGGGCCGGGACCCGCCTTCAGATCCGGTGCGAACCCGGAAAGGAGCGACCATGAACCCCTTCCGCGTCCACGTGATCGACGACCACGCCCTCTTACGGCTGGGCATCCTGGAGATCCTGTCCAAGTGGCCCGAGGTCCGGTCCGCCGGGGAGTCCGAGACCGTGGACGCCTTCCTGGACTCCCCCTTGAGCCGGGCCGTGGACGTCCTGCTCCTGGACTTGAGCATAGGGGAGGGCCTCAACCTGGACCGCGTGCCCGAGATCCGATCCCGGCTTCCGGACCTCCGGGTGATCGTTCTGTCCATGCACAACAAGCCCGTGCTGGTAAAAAAGGCCGTCAACGCCGGGGTCCAGGGCTACGTGGTCAAGCAGTCCCCGCCGGAGGTCCTCCGGGCCGCTCTGCGCCGTGTGTCCGAAGGGGGCCGCTACCTCGACCCCGAGCTCTCCGAGAGCCTCTACCAGC
Organism: Treponematales bacterium; assembly: GCA_041738475.1. GTDB lineage: Bacteria > Spirochaetota > Spirochaetia > Treponematales > UBA12059 > JAAYUR01. Next base: position 3,311 of record JBGSPT010000051.1, on the reverse strand, counting down.
TCCTCCTGGACCCGGGCTGCGACGACCCCGCGGCCTCCGGCTATGCGGCCCTGACCCCCCGGGAACAGGAGATCTTCCGCCTCCTGGCCGAGGGCCTCTCGGCGGAGCAGATCTCCCGGAAACTCTTCATCAGCAGGAAGACCGCGGAAAACCACCGCTTCCGGATCATGCAGAAGCTGGGCCTGGTTTCCATCGCGGAACTCGTGTCCTACGCCGACGAGCTGGGTGTGATCTGAGAGTGCCCGCCCCGAATGAGTCTTTCTCCTATGGCCTCCGGGGAAGACCCGGGTGTAGCATATCCACGGCGGTCGACGCCCAGAGAAGAATCATACGAAAGATGATGCATAACGATCTACAAAAGTCCTTCACCCGGCCATGATTCGGAAGGCGCGGCGGACACCCCGGGTGCTTCGCCGCGCCCGTTTTTTCGGAGTGAAGTCGGCCCGTGCCGGCGGCCGGGGCAGCATCGATCACGGGACACTTCGCGGGATCCTGTCGTATGATTCCGGCATGAGCTACCCCGCCCGCTCCTTGCCGCCGGTCTTGTTCCTGATCCTGGGCACGCCCTTCATCATCGAGTCCTGCCTGACCGCGTCGACCCTCCCGGCCCGCTGGCTCGAGCCCGGGACGGCGCTGTTGCTGATCTTCGCCTACGGTCCTCCGATACTGTGGATCCGGGAAGCCTGGGCGCGCCGCCGCCTCGGGCTCGCGAGCCTCCTGGCCTTGGGGCTGGTGTACGGCATCCTGAACGAGGGGATCCTCGCACATACACTGACCCAGACCGCCGGGGAACCGCTGGCTTCCTTCCTGGGGTATGACGAATGGCTCGGGGTCCATTGGGCCTGGGCGCTCTTCATCCTGCCCTGGCATTCTGTCTACAGCGTGGTTTTCCTGGTTCTTCTGACCCGGCTCTGGTTCCCCGCCCGGGCGGAGGGACCCTGGCTCCCGGACCGTCTTTTCAGGATCATCGGCGGGATCGCGCTCCTCGGACTGCCGCTGTACTTCGTCTTCAAGTCCGGGCAAAGGCCCGCTCCCGGGCATGTCTTTTTCATCCTGCTGGGGGCGGCAGGCATCCTTCTGTCCCTGGGCCTTCGGCGCGGCGCTCCGGTTAAAGACCGTCCGGAACCCCCGCGGAACCGCCTGTTCCGGGTTTCCCTGTCGGGGCTGTTCCTTCCCTCCCTGGTGACCATCGCCGCCTTCGAGGCCGCCCGGAACCGTCTGCCCCTCGGGTTTCATGTCGCGGGCTCCCTGGCGGCGATGACGGTCCTGTTCACCGCTTCCCGCCGCGTTCACGAGCGGATCTGGCTGGCCTTTTTCTCCGCCGGGGCGATCGGGCTCTGCGCCTTCGCCGTGATTCTTTCCCGGGACCCGGTGCAGACCCTCCTGGCGCCCGTCTTCATCGGGTTCATGATCCTGAGCCTGATCCGGATCTTCCAAGGAGGGGCTCGGGGCGGGACGGCAGATCGGTCCTCTGGAGCGGCGACCCTGAAATAACACGGAACGGAAACGAAGGGGACGTTCCGATCGTCAGAACCGGTACGCCGCCCCGATCCAGGCCCCGAGGCCGGAGAGACGGACGGTGTCGGTAAACTCCGCGGTATATTGGTTTAGACTATCCATGTAGGTGAAGCTCTTCCGTATAGAGGCGTCCGGGAGCAATCTCGCCTGAAATCCCGCGGAAAGACGCCAGAAAAGCCCCAGTGAAAGTTCCGCACGAAGGCTCGCCGCGGCACCCAGGACAACCGTGTCGCTGTATATCGTCGCCCTCCCCGTGTTCCGAGGCGTGGGGTCGAGATGAGTCACGAGGACCGAGCGATCGGAATATGCCTGGACACGGGGGCCCGCTTCCACATAGAAAGCCAGGGGCCCGATCCAATGCGGCCCTTCCTCGAACAGAATCGATAGTCCGAGAATCGCATACCGTCGCTCGATCTCGGCATAATTGGTGAAGCCGAGATCAAAACCAAGGGTTCTCTCTGACGAGATCCCCCCCGACACCTCGAACCCCAGGGCCAACCCCTTCAGGAATTTGTACTGGTACGAGAGGGCCGCCTCGTGCTCCCAGAATCCGTCCGAATACGTGAGCCGATACCCCCCGGCGGCCCGGTTGTCCACCTGGATGCTTTTTCGGGCTTCCGGGATCAGGACGGAACGGGGTACGGAAATCGACTCCGAAAGGAGGGCGGCGCCCGTGTCCGTCTCCACGAGGCGCGTCACGATGACCACGTCCTCCCCGGCCTCCGACACGCTTCCCAGGAGCAGAAGGTCCGCCCCGACCAGGTCTCCGAGTCGGGCAGCCTCGGGTTCCGTGAGAAAGCCGGACAGCCGGAGTTCCAGCTCCGACAGGACCTTGTCCATCTGTTTCCGCTCCACCACCCGCAGTCCCTTCGCGTTCCGGATCAGGTGGGACGCCAGAAGTTCGGATACCGAGAAGCCCAGTCGGGTGCGGCGAGCGTACTCGAATCCGTCCTCGAAATCCAGCACCGCAACGCGGGACCGGAACCGCGCCTCCTGCAGGGCCGCGTGGGCGGCAAGGATTTTCTTCGAAAGCCGGAGCAAGGATTCGTTCAACTCGGACGCGGATTGAGCACGGGACGGAAGCATCGGAAGCAGCGCAAGAACCAGCAGGGGGAATGCCCGGCGATTCATGGGAACCTCCATCTGCGGAAAGGAAGGATCCCTTTCAGTGTAATCCGGTTTCATCCCTACCGCAATGCGGAGGGCCCCTACCTCCTCTTTACCCGCAGGTAGTCCAGGTACCCCAGGCTGGTCCCCCCGGCGTTGTCCGAGTCCGCCATGACCGCCACCGTGGCCTTCTTGGGCGGGTCCGTCCCGAAGGCCGCCCGGTAGTCCGCAAGGAGATCCCGGGTCCGGATCCGGTACTCCCCCGGGACCGACAGTCCGGAGTCCGTCACCAGCATGGCGGAGCGGTCCGTGTAGGGACTGCGGAACCAGCCCCCCGGATCCCCGGGCACGGACCAGGCGTAGTTGAGGCTGGAGTGGGGCGGATAATCCTTGTAGAGGATCCGGGCTGTCTCGTACATCATCCGCACCCCCAGGGGGGCGGCCTTGGGGTCGTACTCGAAGATCACGTAGACCCGCAGGGGGTAGTCGTCCCCGGCCTTGGTCCGGGGGGAGGGCGAGGCGGACGGACCGGACACCAGGCGCCAGGAGAACTCCAGTACCGGGGTCTCGTAGACGTCGAAGGTCCCGGTCCGCACCAGCCCCGAGGCGGAGGCGTCGGACCGGGCCTCCAGGAGGGTCCGTCCCTCGGCCTCCAGGACCCGGTAGGCGCTCTTCCGGGGGATCTT
>JBGSPT010000462.1:0-5210 GCA_041738475.1 Treponematales bacterium | reverse complement strand
GCAGCCGGCGCGCTGTACCGGATCCGCCTGGGCCGCCTGCGGGAGAACCTGCGGCGCCGGGAGTCGGAACTGGTCGAACTGAGCGAGAGGCTCCGGCGGCATTCCGAGCACCTGCGCCTCGTGATCGACACCGTTCCGGCCTACATCTACGCCAAGGACGACTCCGGGCACTTCATCCTGGTGAACCGGCTGTTCGCCCGGGTCTTCGGGGTGGAACCCGAGGAGGTGACGGGCAAGACGAACGAGGATTACGGAGCCACCCCGGAGGAGACTGCCCGGTTCCTGGAGGAGGACCGCGAAATCCTGCGTTCCGGAAAGCCCCTGTTCGTACCCGAGGAACGGGCTCCCCGGCCCGACGGAAGCCCCGGATGGTTCCAGACAACCAAGATCCCCTATCGGCATCCGGATTGGGAAAGGCCCGCCATCCTCGGGGTCTCCATCGACGTCACGGACCGCCACGACCAAGCGGAGGCCATGCGCCGCATGGCCCAGCACGACTCCCTGACAGGCCTGGCGAACCGGGCGCTCTTCTCGGAACTCCTGGGAAAGGCACTGGCTGTCACCCGGAGGGAGAAGAACAGGCTGGCCCTCCTGTTCATCGACCTGGACGGGTTCAAGCCCGTGAACGACAACTACGGCCACGCCGCGGGGGACAGGATCCTGGTCGAGGCCGCCCGCCGCATCGAGGGGGCTCTCCGGGAATCCGACGGGGCGGGCCGGCTGGGGGGAGACGAGTTCGTCGCCTTCGCCCTCGGGATTTCCCGGACCGAGGACGCCGCCGCGGTGGCGGAGAAAATCAGGGCGGCGATCCGAGCGCCCGTCGACGCGGGGGACGCGGTCCTGGAGATCACCGCCAGCGTAGGCTTCGCGGTCTTTCCGGAGGACGGCGCCGACGAGGAGAGCCTACTGCAGCGCGCGGACGAGGCCATGTACCGGGAGAAGCAGAAACGTTCCCGGAAATAACGGCCGCAAGCCTGAAGCCCGGGGGTCCGAACCGACGAACTCGGACTGGATTCCATGGATATTCACCGTCCTGCGGATTAGACTCGAGACTGCGGAGGTACGGGGATGCTCGCACGAAAGGCGCGGTTATTCCTCATGCTCGGCCTGGCCGCGGCCGGCCTGGGGGCCCAGACCCTCAGCCTGGTCACGGACGACGTCTACCCCCGCTCGACTCCGGACGGCCGCGGCTTTGAGGACCTGGTCCTGAAGGAGGCATTCCGCCGCGTGGGCCTTGACGTCCGGATCACCCCCCTGCCGTCGGAGCGGGCCCTCATCAACGTGAACCAGGGCATCGACGACGGACTCTTCGTGAAGGTCGCCGGGGTCGAGGCCGGATACCCCAACCTGGTCCGGGTGCCCGAACCGGTCTGCGACTACGAATTCGCGGCCTTCGGGCGGGATCCCTCCCTGGATATCACCGGATACCCGAGCCTGGCGCCCCTCAGCATCGCCTTCATCCGGGGGTGGAAGAACCCCGAGGCGGCCACCGTTGGCATGAAGTCCGTGACCCGGGTCAAGGACGACGAGGCTCTCTTCGAGATGCTCCTGCACGGCCGGGTCGACGTCATCGTGTACGAGGCCCTGCAGGGCCGGGTCTGGATCCGGAACCACGGGTTGAAAGGAATCCACCGGCTCGGCCCGACGGCGGCGAGCGCTTATTCCCCCGGATCCGCCAGCCTAAGAGTGAAGTCCTCGTTCACGATAAATTCCGCCGGAAGGTCCGGACTTGCTGCAAAGTGTTCATACCGGGCCAGTGCTGGGCTTTCATCGGGGTTTCCCGGCACCCGGATACCCACGAACACCGGAATACCCAGGAGCCCCTCCAGTTCGACGGTATACCGGATCAGGGGATAATGCCGTTGTTCCCGAAGGCTCGGCCGATCCCGGCTTCTCTCGTCTTCTTCCCCGTATTCCGTTTCCATGGTTTCAATCCTGGAGACGATACGGCCCGAGAGGCGGTCCCCGGGCCGGACGCGTCCCTCGATTTCCGCCCTGTACCGCAGCGATCGCTCGGTCAGTACCTCACGGTGGTTCCTGGAAACCCGCCCGGTGACCACGGCCGACACCACGGCGACACCTCCCAGAAGGACAAACACCGCGGCCGCTGCGGCCCAGAGGGAGAGCCCCGTGGTTCGGCGGAACCCTTCGGCGATCGCGCCCCGCGCCAGCTTCAGGGCGGGATTCTCTCGGCCCGAATACTCCTGGGCAAGGAACCGCAGAAGCAGAAAGGTCAAGCTTGTACCAAGAGCCGAAAAGACGATCAGGATCAAGGTGACCGGAAGTCCGACCCCCACGAGATTGTAGTACTGTTTGTTCCCCAAGGGTCGGTAGATGGAGACGATCCCCAGAACCTCCCGCAGGGAGGGGGAAGCGGGGGGAGGGGAGAAGAACTCGACGCTCCCATAGCTCGACCGTTCGGCGTCATAAAAGACATACCGATCCGTATCGGACGGATACCCGGCCAGGCCTCCCCGATTCGTCGAAAGCACGGAAACCAGCGTAACAGGCCGTAGCAGCAGCCCCGCGAGGAAGATAAAGGCGATGAGATACAGCACGATCACGGGCAATACGAGTTCCAGACGCTTCGTACGGAAGCCCCATGCATAGGCGGCGGGCATGTCAATTCCCGAGATGCGGGAAAAGAACACGAGTATCAAAAACCCCGTCCCGGCGAAGGCCGCCAGGAAAACGAGAATCGATAGAAGTGTCTTCATATCTTCAAGTATAGTCCACTGACCCCCAGAAGCAAGGCCGAAGGCCGATCCGGGAACCTCGGCGAACGCGGAGCGCTCGCCGCCGTCGGGCCGCTGCGCGGCCCGACGGGCTTGCAGGATTCCCGGGGCGGGACTATGATCGACCCATACCGACCTGGAAAGGAGGCCGACATGCGAAACGCGTACGGCACCCCGATCCATGCCGCGCGGCTCCGGGCCTGATTCCCGGGCCGCTTCCAGATACCCGGGCCGCCCCGACGCCGAAAGGCCGAAGGGCGGCCCGGCCTTTTTTACCGCCGGCTTCGCGGCACCCGGCCGGGGCTGTCAAGCGAGCCCCGCCATAGGTATATTGAAAGGGAGCGGCTCGAATACCGCGTTCCACACTTCGACCGTGACTACGGAGGCAACCATGTCCGACAGCATGACCCGGACCCGCTACGGGGACCTCACCCTGGAGCGGAACATCCTGCGCAACTCCTTCCTCTGGATGACCCTGGGCCTGGCCTTCACCGGCATCGTGGCCTGGGGTGTGTCCAACAGTCCGGGCCTGGTCCGGGCCCTGGTCCTGAACCGCTTCCTCTTCTTCGGACTCGTCTTCGGCCAGCTCGGGGCGGTCTGGTTCCTGGCCTCCCGGGTCCTCAAGATGAGCCCCGCCGCCGCGGCCGCGGCCTTCGTCGGCTACTCGGGCCTCACAGGGGTGACCCTCTCGGTGATCTTCCTGGCCTACACCGCCGGATCCATAGCCTCGGTCTTCTTCATCACCGCGGGGATGTTCGTCTGTCTCGCCTTCCTCGGCTACGTGACCAAGATCGACCTGACCCGGATGGGCTCCTACCTGGCCATGGGAGTCATCGGCCTTGTCATAGCCTCGGTGGTGAACATCTTCCTGCGCTCCGACGGCCTGGGCTGGATCGTGTCCCTGGCGGGGGTGCTCATCTTCTCGGGCCTGACCGCCTACGACGTCCAGAAGATCAAGGCCGTATCCGCCCGCTTCGGATCCGAGGTGGACGAAGGGAACTATCTGCGCCTTTCGATCTACGGGGCCCTCCAGCTCTACCTGGACTTCATCAACCTTTTCCTCCACCTGCTTAGGCTCACGGGCAGGAGGCGGTAGGACTTTCCGGGGAGGGACACCTTTCGAAAAGGTTTCCCTCCCCGGCCCCTTCCTTTCCAAAAAACAATCCGCGGGGACCCGCGCCGCCGCCCTCAGTCCGCCCGCCTAGGCGGAGCGCTCCTCAGGGCCGCCCGTGCCTTTTTCCAGTCCGGCAGGACCCGGTCCAGGATGCCGTGAAACCGGGCGTTGTGGGACCGCTCGATAAGGTGGGCCAGCTCGTGGGCGACCACGTACTCCAGGGATTCTGGGGATCGGGACGCAAGCTCCAGGTTGAGCCAGATCCGCCGGGCCCGGACGTTGCAGGTACCCCAGCGGGTCTTCATCCGCTTGATCCCCCACTCCGCGGCCCGGACCCCCAGGGCGGCCTCCCACTTGGCCGCCAGGGGCGGGATCGACTCCTTGAGCCTCTCCCGGTACCACTCGTCCAGGATTTTCCGCTTCCGATCCGCGTCCGCCCCGGGAGGGGCGAACAACTCCAGGGTATCCGTGCCCGAAAGGCGCGCGCCGATCCCCCTCCCCCGTTCCCGGACTTCCAGGCGGTACGGACGGCCGAGCCAGAACACAGTATCCCCGCTCTCCAGCTCCGTGGAGGGGCGCTCCCGGGCCAGGATGTCCCCGCGGTGGCGCCGTATCCAGGGGAGCTTGTCCGCCAGGAAGGCCCGGATCGCGGACTCCGGCATGAGCAGGGGGGCGGAGGCCAGGACCCGGCCGTCCGGGGGCCGGACCACTATGCGAAGGGTTCGGACGGGCCTGCGCCGAAGGGTCACCTCCAGGTCATCCACGAGGATCGTCGTTTCCGAAAAGGTCTTCACCGGCCGCGTTTCTCCGCGGGGAATTCCGTCGAAGTCCCGGCGCCGATCGGACTCCGGAACCGCCGGCCCCGGTGGACTGCCGCCAGGACGCCGGCGGCCGCGGGGTAGACGACCGAGAGGGCGGCGAAGAGGCCGATCCCGCCGGACCAGAGGGACAGGGACAGGTTGAAGCAGTAGTGGGTCCAGAACGCGACCAGGAGGTTGTCGCTCTTCTTCATCAGGATCCCCTGGATCACCGTCAGGGAGCTCAGGACCACCACGTTCGCCCCCGCGAAGAGCAGGCCTTCGAGGCCCCGGAACTCCGAGGCGAGCACCCACAGGGGTGCGTGCCAGAAGGCCCAGACCAGTCCGAGCAGGATGTTTCCCCTGAAGAATCCGTACCTGCCCTCGAGCTCCGGCCGCAGGTAGCCGCGCCAGGCGGACTCCTCGCCGGAAGGACCCAGGAAGAGCATCAACGCGGCCGTTCCGAGGAAGGCCCCGGGAACGAGGGAGATCCCCGCGCCGGGTCTCGAGCCGTCCAGGACGGCGGCGGCCGCCGCGGCCGCCGCGAACAGGCCGAAGGTCAGG
>JBGSPT010000386.1:0-10627 GCA_041738475.1 Treponematales bacterium | reverse complement strand
ACGGCCCGGGCCGCCTCGGCGGGGGAGATCCAGTCCCGGATGGAACAGAGCCGGGCCGCGGCCAGTTCCAGCTCCAGCCGGGGATCCACGGTGTAGCGAAGGTCCCGGTGCAGGTCCAGCATCTCCGCCAAGGCCCGCTCGATCCTGGCAGCCGGAAGGGCCGCGAGGACCTCTTGGGAATACCGGGCCGGGGAATCCCCCAGGACCGACTCCCGGGACACCCCGCTCTTGATGAGGAGCAGGGACCGGAGGTACTCCGCCGCGTCGGCCACGCACTGCTCCGGGGACACCCCCCGGGTCAGGATGTCCTCCACCCAGTCCAGGGCCTCGGAGCGCTCGCCCCGGACGCAGCGTTCGAAGAGGGCGTTCATCCTGTCGACCCCCACCAGGCCCAGCTTGTCCCGGACCTTCTCGTAGGTGATCCTGCCCTCGGAAAAGGAGACCGCCTGGTCGAAGAGGGTGTAGGCGTCCCTCAGGGAGCCCGTCGCCTCCTTGGCGATCCAAAGGAGGGCTTCGTCGTCGGCTTCCACGGAAAGTTCCGATGCGGCCTCCCGGAGGCGGGTGCGGATCACGTCCAGGGGGATCAGACGGAAGTTGAACTGCTGGCACCGGCTCTTGATGGTGGCCGGAACCTTGTGGAGCTCGGTGGTGGCGAAGATGAAGACGATGTAGGGGGGGGGCTCCTCGATGGTCTTGAGGAGGGCGTTGAAGGCGGAGTTCGAGAGCATGTGGACTTCGTCGATGATGTAGACCTTGTACCGCCCCGAGGCGGGGGGAAAGAGGACCTCGTCCTTGATCTGCCGCACGTTGTCCACGGAGGTGTTGGAAGCGCCGTCGATCTCGATCACGTCCAACGCCGCTCCCCGCTGGATGGACTGGCAGGAGGCGCATTTCCCGCAGGGCTTGGAGGTCGGGCCTCCCTCGCAGTTTAGGCTTTTGGCCAGGATGCGGGCGGTGCTGGTCTTGCCGCAGCCCCGGGGGCCGGAGAAAAGGTAGGCGTGGGCTATCCGGCCGGTGTCGAGCGAGGCCTTGAGGGTGGTGGAGACGAAGTCCTGCCCGGCCAGCTCCTCGAAGCCCCGGGGCCGCTTCCGGGCCGCGGTGATCTCGTATGCCATAAAGGGAAGAATACCACGGGGCCGCCGCTTTCGGCAAAGGGTGCCGTACGAACAGCATTTTCAGAGAAAGACGAGACAGGATGAACAGGATTTGGAAGGATTCACAGGATTCAGGATGGAAGAATGGACGGACCATCTCCAAGTACCGTCCTGTTCATCCTATTTGATCCTGTACATCCTGTCCGATTCAACAAAAAAAAGCCCTCGAACGTCGGTAGCCAGGCCGACCACGGCACAACGCCGTACCGCTTACCGTTGCTCCCTTCCGGGCCTGGCGGGGTTGGGCGGCGGCCGTTAGCGTGGGGCCTGGCTACGAACGCCCGAGAGCCGGTTTGGGCCACGCGTCGGTTACGCATGGCACAAACCTCGCAGTTTTCGACGTTCACAAAATGAACGTCGAAAACTGCCGGATCCTCCGTGACGGGCGAATTGCTGGACTCGCCCGCGCTTCTCGTACGGAGAGAGAGGGATTTGAACCCTCGGTACCCTTACGGGTACACGCGACTTCCAATCGCGCACCTTCGGCCGCTCGGTCATCTCTCCAAAAAAGGACCGCATTTTTACATCGACACAACTAAGCGGGGTTCGGTTCGAATCCCCCGCCGAATTGCAAAAAACAATCTCCGGAGAGAGGGGGATTCGAACCCCCGGAACCCTTACGGGTTCAACGGTTTTCGAGACCGCCCGATTCAACCGCTCTCGCATCTCTCCAAGGCGATGAGGCTAAGAGGATTCGAACCTCCGACCTTCAGATCCGCAATCTGGCGCTCTATCCAGCTGAGCTATAGCCTCGCTCGTGCACACGAAACGGCCGATCCCTCGGCCATCCATTCCTGCCTTGCTCCGGTCGGCGGGGGCTCGGTTCGAATCCCCCGATCGACTGGAGAAAAAACAATTTACGGAGAGGGGGGGATTCGGTTCTCGTCGCTTCCGTCCTGGAAGCTCCTCGAACCCGCCTCGCCCCCTCGCGGCGATCTCCCGATCGCCTTGCCTCCCTCCGGTCGGCGGGGGCTCGGTTCGAATCCCCCGATCGACTGGAGAAAAAACAATTTACGGAGAGGGGGGGATTCGAACCCCCGGTGCCCTTGAGAGGCACAACTCCTTAGCAGGGAGCCCGATTCGGCCGCTCTCGCACCTCTCCTAGGTCCCCGACTCCCGGAGCAGGGGGGATTCGGCCCTCGGCGCGCGCTTCCTGAGCGCCCCTCGAACCCGGCTCCACCCTCTTCCGGCGGCATCCTGCCGCCTCTTCCTCCCTTTGGTCGGCGAGGGTTTCGCTTCGAATCCCCCGACTTCCGGGCTCATGGAGCCCTTTCCAAAGCAAAGAACAGGCCGGCTACTCGATGCCGTACCGGAGCAGGGGGGATTCGAACCCCCGGTACCTTACGGTACAGCGGTTTTCAAGACCGCCTCCTTAAACCGCTCGGACACCGCTCCAATCGACGCGGAAGCCTATACTAGGGGAAAATCGGGTCCGTTGTCAATGAGGAGGGGTGATAGGCGAGGCCGCGAGCGGTCGAGGGGCGGTGATCCGCCCTACTCCACCAGGTACCGGCCGAGCTCCTTGAGCTCGGGGATCCGGGAAAATGCGGGCTGTTTGATTCCCGCGGCTTCCTTGTCCAGGGCTACGACCTTCAGGTACAGATCGTTCAGGTAATCCGCCAGGATCTTCAGGTTGGAGGCGAAATTGTTTACAGCCATGTCCCGGAACACCTTGTCGGAATCGCTGATCCGCTCCTGGCCGTGGGCGGAGGTGGCCATGAATTTCAGGTTGGGAGCCACCTGGCGCCGGGCCTGGTAGATGAAGCGCGCCAAGGCCAGGATGTACGTGTACAGCTCGTCCAGGTGGTAGCCCTGATAGCGGTAGTTGTCCACCTTTTCCGTGAGCTCCTCGATGAAGCCCCAGGATCCCGCGTCCAGGGTCATGGTGGAGAGGGCCCTCCGGGTGAACCGGTTGGCGATGTTGGTCTGGTAGTGCTGGGAGATCGTCTCGATGAGGGAGAAGAGCTCCGGGTTCTTCACTTGCATGGCGAGGCATAGTATAGCGGCTATCCGTCCGGGCGTGAAGAGCGAACTTCGCCTCGGATTGATTTTTCTTACAAAAATGGACTTATAAGGGATTCCCGGAGCCCCGGAGCCTGCCCTGCCAGGTATCCCGGCGGGCCAGTTCCGCATCCAGGTTCCGGAGAAATGCCGCCTTTTCGATCCCCCTGCGGGGCAGGGCTCGGCGGTCCGGGGGCGTGTCCGTGGTAAGGCGCTGGATCACGGTTTCCGGGGGTAGGATCTCCAGGGACCGGACGCAGAGGTCCAGGTGGCGCCGGGGGGAAAGCAGGGCGAGCTCGCCCTCCAGGACCTCCCCGTAGAGCTCGCACCCGTAGGGGATATGGAGGTCATGGATCTTGATTCCCTCGATCCGCAGATTTGCCAGGAACCCCACGGTCCCCAGCATGTCCGCCTCGGTCTCCCCGGGCAGTCCGAAGACCACGTGGGCGGAGACCGGAATCCCGAAGCCCCGAAGCAGTTCCCGGGCGGCCTCGAAATCCGCGGCGCCGTGGCCCCTCCGGATCCGGGCCAGGGTAGCGTCGCTCGAGCTCTGCAGTCCCAGCTCGACCCAGACGTCCAGTCCCCGGTCCCGGTAGGAGGCCAGGAGTCCCGCCTTTTTCGGATCCAGGCAGTCCGGCCGGGTGGCGACGATAAGTCCCCGGAATGCCGCCCGGGCCAAGGCCGCGTCGTAGAGCTCCCGGAGACGCGGGGCAGGGGCGTAGGTGGAGCTGAAGGCCTGGAAGTAGAGGAGCAGGACCTCCGCCCCGTAGCGGGCCCGCTGGAAGGCCGCCGCCCGGTCCACCTGCTCCGCGATCCGCCGCGCCGAACCCAGCAGGGGAGACCGGGATCCGGCGGTGTCGCAGAAGCTGCAGCCCCCGGACCCGTCGGGGCGTCGATTGGGACAGGAAAAGCCTCCGTCCACGGGAACCCGGGCCGTCCTTGCGCCGTAGCGGGCGCGGAGCCAGTCGGAATAGCGGTTCCAGCGGCCCGCGTAGGGCAGGTCCGGAGGGATCGGCATACCCCATTCTATCCCGTGCGGGGAAAACGCGGACAAGAAATCGACGAGCGACGGTTTGTCGCCGGCGGTGCGAGGGGGATGCGCCGTCGCGAATTGACCACGCGGCACCTTTCCGGTACCGTATTCCCATGACCCGCCTAGCCCCGTTGGCCGCGGCCGCCGTACTGGCCCTCGCGTCCTGCTCCCCGGACCGCAACTCCGCGGTGCTCATGACGGATTCCCCGGAGTTCGCCTTCTATGTGGACGCCTTCAACGCGTCCCAGGACCGATACCGCCTGACGCTCCAATTCCGCACCAACGTTCCCAAGGCCCTCGCCCAGGAGGCCGCCTCCCCGCCGACCCTGGCGGTCGGACGGTTCCTGACCAACGACGAGGCCCGTTCCGGCTTCGTCAACCTGGACTACCTGTTCCGGGAGCTTCTCGTGAATCCCTCGGGGGTGTACCAGGGACTGCTTCAGCGGGGGGAATTCGACGGCAGGCAGCTCCTCCTTCCCGTCTCCTTCAACATGCCCCTGGTGGCCTGGAGGCGCGGAGAAGCCTCCCCGGCGGAGGACAATTTCGTTATCTCCCTGGAGGAGATCCGTGCCGCCGGGGCGGCGAAAAACCAGCTCTCGGGCTCCACGTTTACCCGCATGGGCTTTTCACCCCGCTGGGACCCGGATTTCCTCCTCCTGTACGCCCGCATTTCCGGGGCCGCCTTCCGGGAAGGGTCTCCCCTTTCATGGAGCGACGAGGGACTGGCCGCCGCGATCGCCAGCCTGCGCGCCTGGTCCTCGGAGGTGAACCGCTCCGCGGCGGACGAGGAGGACTTCCAGTTCAAGTACCTCTACCTCCCCCGTAACCTTTCCGTGCAAGAAGGCCGCATCGCCTTCGCGTATCTGGATTCGTCCCAGTTCTTCCTCCTGTCCGAGGAACGGAGGGCCGCCCTGGATTACCGGTGGATCGCGAAGGGAACCTCCATCCCGGTCCTGGAGGATTCCGTATACGCCGGCATCCTGCGCAAAGGTCCGGGCAGGGCCGCGGCGGAGTCCTTCCTCAAGTGGTTTTTCCGGGAGGAAACCCAGCGATACTTGTTGGAGAAGACCCGGGCCATGCGCACCAGCGAGACCATCTTCGGATTGGCGGGGGGCTTTTCCTCGATCAGATCCGTGAACGAAAAGGTCCTGCCGGGCTTCTACCCCTCCCTGCTGGGCCACCTGCCGCCCCCGGAGTACATCGAAGCCCCGCCGACGCTTCCGCCGGACTGGACCGACCTGGCCGGCCGGGTTCTGAAGCCCTTCCTCCTGAACGCCGCGGGCGACACGTCCCCGGATTACGACATGAAAGTCGATCTCCGGAGGAGAATGGATCAATGGAAGAGGCAGACTGCGGGATCCTGAATACTGTTACGAACCCTGTGATGACACAAGCGAGGAAGGGGAATCAAGCGGAATAGGTAGGGGAGGCTTCATGCCTCCAGGAGGTACCTATGCCCTCGTTCCTCTTCTGTCCCAATCCATTGTGTGACCTTCATTTAAGCGAGCCCTCTCCGGGTTGGTTCATCCCTTTCGGTTTCTATCCCACCCGCACTTTTGGACGCGTCCCTCGGTTCCGGTGCCGATCCTGCAGCAGAACGTTCTCTGCTCAGTCCTTTTCCATCGATTATTACGCCAAGCGAAAGGTGGATTACCCCGGACTCCTCGATCGCCACGCTTCCTCCGAAAGCCTTCGAGCCCTGAGCCGAAACCTGAAGCTCTCCTGCGGTACGGTCCAGAATCGCCTCGACCGGCTAGCCCGCCAAGGCATAGCCCTTCATACCCGACTCCGCCGGTTCGCGGATCCGAAGGAAGCAGTCTGTGTTGACGGACTGGTATCCTTCGCAGTTTCCCAGTATTTTACCAGCGAGATCACTTTATCGATCACCTCGAACTCCCGGTTCGTCCTAGATGCGAGCCAAGCCACCCGTAGACGCTCCGGTACCATGACGGCCTCCCAGAGAGCCCGGGCCGCCGAACTCTACCCCCGGGTATCCTTCGAGCGTGGTGCGGTGGGAAGGACCTTCCGGGATATCCTGGACGGAATCGGCGAGGACCGCGCGGTCCGGGGAGGATTCCCCCTTGTACTAATCACCGATGATAAAAAGGAATACCAACATGCCCTCTTATACAATCCGCTCTTCCGAAACCAGGACGAGGCCCACAGGGTCGCCCTTCTCCGGGTCCATTCCGAGCTCCCGAGGACCTTCTCCAATCCCCTGTTCGCCTCGAACTACCTGGATCGGGAAATCCGGAAGGATCAGTCCAACCACAGCCGGGAGACGGTCTGCTTCAGCCGGAACGTATCCAATGGGATGTCCCGTCTCATGTGCTACCTTGTGCATCACAACTATCGGAAACGGTATAGGATCGGGGGGAGGGCTGATCAGAATCGAGTCCACGGGGAGGCGGCGGGGATATCGCGCCAGAGGATCGAGCGAGCCCTCACGGAGATGTTTAGCCGGAGGGCTTTCCTGAGCCGGACTCGCCTGACGGAGTGCCAACGTAGGATCTGGGTGAAGGGATATCCGACGCCCCTCAAATCGGAACCGGAATACCTTCCCCGCTATGCTGCGGCTTAGGTTCCGGTTGGAGATTCGGCGCTTGTCTTCACAGGGTTCGTAACACTATAGGGATTCCCAGCCGAGGAAGACCGTTTCGTATTCGGCCGCGGTGGAGCACGTGACCGCCTCGGCCCGCAGCTCCGCGCCTCCCCGGACGCCCTTGGTGTAGGCGCACATCTGCTTACGGAACTCCACGCAGGCGGTCCGTTCCCCCAGGTACTCCACGGCCAGGGCCAGATGCCTGCGGGCCGCCGCGATCCGCAGGGCCGTGGAGGGTTCCTCCGGGTCCCGGCCCTCCAGGACTGCCCGGGCCTGCCCGAAGATGAAGGGATTTCCCATGGCGCCCCGGGCTATCATCACCCCGTCCGCGCCGGTCTCCTCCATCATCCGCCGGGCATCCCCGGGATGAAAGACGTCCCCGCTGCCGAAGACAGGCACCCGTACGGCTTCCTTCAACCGGGCCAGGGCGGTCCAGTCCGCCCTGCCGGAATACCCCTGGGCCCGGGTCCGGGCGTGAAGGGTCACCGCGCAAGCCCCGGCCTCCACGGCGGCGGACGCGGTCTCGAGGTAGTTCACGCTCCCCTCGTCCCAGCCCAGACGGATCTTGACCGTCACGGGAGCGGGGGATGAGGAGCGGACCGCCCGTACGATCTCCGCCAGGAGCGCGGGATTCCGGAGCAGGGCGGATCCCGCCCCGGCCCGGACGATTTTGGGAACCGGGCACCCGCAATTGATGTCCACCAGGGCGGGATGATACGGCTCCAGGAGCTCCGCGGCCCTGGCCATGGACAGGGGGTCCGCCCCGAATATCTGGACCGCGTGCCGGGTCTCGCCCTCCCCGCGCCGAAGGAGTGCCCGGGTGCCCGGATGGCCTCGGATCAGGGCCTCCGAGCTGACCATCTCCGTATAGGCCAGGTCGCAGCCGTTCTCCGCGCAGACCGAGCGGAAGGCCGCGTCGGAGTAGCCCGCCACGGGGGCCAGGAAGAGGTTACCGGGCAGGACCGCGGTCCCGACCGTCACGGGCCGATACAGGGATGCGCTCAGGATCTCGTTCTCCTCTGAGCAGGACATCTACAGGAATGAACCACGGAGAGCACGGAGAAAACAGCCCTGTAGGATAGGAAAGACAGGATGAACAGGATTTAAAAGGATGAACAGGATGAAGAATAGAAATGGAAGATCCATTCTCAGCCTCTATCCTGTTGATCCGTTCCCCATCCTGTTATCCTGTCTCTCTTCTCCTCTTCTTGCTCTATCTCCGTGTTCTCTGTGATCTCCGTGGTGAGTCCTGATAAATCAGGCCAGCTTGAAGAAGCGGCTGGCGTTGTCGAAGGTGGCCTGGGCCACGTCCTCCACCGCGATATCCAGCAGCTCCGCCAGGAAGTCCACCGTGGAGGGCAGGTACTCCGGCTTGTTCCGCTTGCCCCGGAACTCCGCGGGCACCATGAAGGGGGCTTCGGACTCCACCAGGATCCGCTCCAGGGGCAGGACCCGAACCGTGTCGTGGAGGTTGCGAGCGTTCCGGTAGGTCAGGTTGCCGGCGAAGGAGAAGTAGAGATTGAGGTCCATCGCACGCATGGCGTACTCGGCGTCCTCGGAATAGCAGTGGAGCACGCCGCCCGCGGGAGGAAGCCGGTCCTTGAGCACGTCCAGGACGTCCTTGCCCGCCTCACGGTTGTGGATGATGACCGGCAGGTCGTAGCGCGCGGCCAGCTCGAGCTGTTCGATGAAGAGCTCGATCTGGCTCTTCCGGTCCCCGAACTTGTGATGGTAGTCCAGGCCGATCTCGCCGATCGCGACGACCCGGGGCAGCTTGATCCCCTCGTCGATCTTGTGGCGCCAGTCCTTGCCCGGGGTCGTGACCTCGGAGGGCGAGACTCCCACGGCGTGGAACACGTGCTCCGCGGTCTTGAGGTTCTCGTAGACCTGGGCGAAGTCTATGAGGCTGTTGCATATGCTTATGAGCCGGGTCACCCCGGCCTGTTTGGCCTGCTGGCAGACGAGGAGCTGGTCGATCGGGTCATCGAAGATGAGCCCGATATGGGCATGAGTGTCGAAATACTGCATTCGGCTTCCAATCGGGATAAGGAAATGAGGCATCCTCTAGGAGGACGTGACTAGAATGTAGCATACACCCATCGAGCCGTCAACTCAACTCGGAAAAACAGGGAACCGTAGTTCCGAGGCGGCGTCGCGGGGCGGATAGAATGGAGAATCTACGGAGATTAGTATACCGATCCCGTCCGGGCGTGTCATCCCCCCGGCCGTCTCCGGGCCTTTCCGGATCTTACCACGGAGGGCACGGAGAATGGGTTTCCTAGAAAAGAGAGACAGGATGGACAGGATAAAGATAAGGATGAACAAGATGAGGGATGGGGAAAGGAAGGGGGATGTGAATTACTCTATCTTTTCTATATCTGTCTTTATCTTGTTCATCCTTCCCGAATCCTGTTCATCCTGTCCGATTTCTCCGATTCCAGGCTCGTTCTACATTCGGAATTCTTCTCCAAGGTATATCTTCCGGGCGACTTCGGAATCCAGGATGGCCTCGCGGTCCCCGGAAACCAGGATCTCCCCCAGGTTGATGACGTAGGCCCGGTGGGTGATCTCCAGGGTGTCCCGGACGTTGTGGTCCGTGATGAGGACTCCGATCCCCCGGTCCGCCAGGCGGCGGACGATCGCCTTGATCTCGTGGACCGCGATGGGATCGATACCCGCGAAGGGCTCGTCCAGGAGGAGGAACCTGGGTTCCACAGCCAGGGACCGGGCGATCTCGGTGCGCCTGCGCTCGCCTCCGGAAAGGGTGTAGGCGGGCTGTCCGCGGATCTCCCGGATCCCGAATTCCTCGAGGAGGTCCTCGAGGCGATGCTTCTTTTCATCCAGGGAAAGGTCGTCCCGGGTTTCCAGGATGGCCCAGACATTCTTTTCCACGGTCATGCGCCGGAAAATTGAGGGCTCCTGGGGGAGGTAGGAGACTCCGAGCCGGGCCCGTCGGTACATGGGAAGACGGGTTATGTCCCGGCCGTCCAGGATCACGGCCCCCGCGTCGGGCTTGAGGAAGCCCAGGATGGTGTAGAACACCGTGGTCTTGCCGGCCCCGTTGGGTCCGAGAAGTCCCACGACCTCCCCGGAGCGCATGGAAAAGCCCACCCCCCGGATCACGGTCTTCCGACCGAAGCGCTTGACGATATCCCGGGCTTCCAGGACGTGGCCGTCCGCGTCCGGGCCGTTCACGGCGCGCCCCCCGGGGTCCCGGACTCCGCCCCGGACCAGCCCGAAGCCCCGTCCCCTCCACCCTCCTCCTTCTTGAGAACCGTGCCCGAAACCGTCCCGGAAAGCACGATCTCGTCGGTCTCGAGGTCCAGGACGATGCGCTCGGCCTTGTACTCGTCCCCGTCCCGGAGGACCCGGGCCGAGCCGGACAGCTCGAGGCTCTGCTCGTCCCGTCGGTAGGTCAGGGATGCGGCGCGGGCGGAGGTTTTGTCCTTGAAGACCCGCACCCCCACCCGGGCGGTGACGGTCTGCCGCTCCTCGTCGTGCTCGACCCAGTAGGCTTTCAGGACGACCTTGTTCTTCGAATCCTCCAGGATCGAATCCCCCTCCAGGCGGCTGATCCGGGTCCGGCGGTCGTAGACCAGGACCTCCGTGGTCAGCCGGATGCCCTGGGATTCGTCGACGGCGGTCACCCGTCCGGTGCAGCGGGCCCAGCGCCAGTCCTCGCCGGAGAGCTCGATGGTGTCCGCGGTGATAGTGAGGTCGTCGGCCGCCAGGCGGGCGTTGCCGGACAGGAGGGCCCTCTCCCGGCCCTCGGCGATGACGCTCTCCATGCGGTCCGCGGAAAAACGGAAGGTCTCCGCCCCGAAGGCCGAAGCCGCG
>JBGSPT010000308.1:0-8287 GCA_041738475.1 Treponematales bacterium | reverse complement strand
CGCGGTCCGCGTCTCCTTCCCGCAGGGGGGCGCCGGAGGGGGACAGGGCGGGGCCGAGGTCCAGGGCGAATCGGGTGGAATCGATGGTATCCACCCGCACGGATCCTTCCCGGGTGCGGAGCTCAAGCCGATCCCGCCCGCCCCGGCCGGAGTCGAAGAGGTACCGGGCGGCGCAGAGGGCGGCGCAGGGAGCCAGGGGGACGCCGTCCCCGGCCGCGTCGTAGCATTCCGCCCAGATATCCTTCTCGGGCCTAGAGAGGGCTATGACCCCGAAACCACCGGCTCCCCGGCGCCTGCGGCACAGGGAGCGAGCCAGGGAACCGAAATCTGGGACCGGACCGGGGCCCGAGTCCATTCGGTCCAGGAGAAGCCAGTCGATTCCGCATACCTGCAGTTTGTAGAACCGGATTTCCATGGGACGACTCTACCCCCTTTGCCCGCCTTGCGTAAGGGGCTTTCCATAATTAGAGTGGCTTCATGCAGGATGAGACCTGGGAAGCCCGGGCGGCGGCGGCCGAAAACCTCTGCGGCATCGACGAGGCCGGACGGTGCCCCCTCGCGGGACCCGTCTGCGCCGCCGCGGTGATCCTTCCCGCCGATTTTCCCATCCGCATCCTGGCGGATTCCAAGGTCCTCTCCCGGGCCCGCAGGGAGAGCACCGCGGCGATCATCCGGGATCGGGCCCGGGCCTGGGCCCTGGGCTGGGCGAGCCCCGGGGAAATCGACGAGATGAACATCCTTTCCGCCACCCTGCTGGCCATGTCCCGGGCCTACGAAGGTCTGGGCATGGAGGCGGACCTGGTCATCGTGGACGGCAACCGTCTGCCCCCGCTGCCGGTTCCTTCCCTGGCCGTCGTCCGGGGCGACGGCCTTGTCCCCGAGGTGATGGCGGCGTCCATCCTGGCCAAGACCGCCCGGGACCGGGTCATGGAACGGTACGACTGGCTCTATCCCGAATACGGTTACGCCCGGCACAAGGGCTATCCCAGCAGGGAGCACCGGGAACTGTGCGTTCGGTTCGGCCCGTCCCCCATCCAGAGGATGACGTTCCGGGTGAAAAGCGAAGGACCCGGAATGCCCGATGGGCATCCGGGTCCCGGCGGCGTGTAGGATCCGGCCGGACTAGGAGCCCGTCGGACTTGTGGACTTTATTCGCCTATAGGCGAATGAAGTCCCGATTATCGAGCTCCTCGGGAGTTTGCAAGGTAGAAAAATCGCAAGTATGCGATTTTTCCTTCGTTTTAGTGGGCAAGCCCGACAAACTCCTAGGGCGTCCCTATGCGGCCGAGTATCTCGTCTACCCGCGCCGTGTATCGGTCCGGGGCGGCCGCCTTGGCTTTTTCAAGATAGGCCTTGGCGTCCTCAAGGCGGCTTACCGCATAGGCGTTCAGTCCCAGGGCGAAGTTCGTCGTGCCGGGATCGCAGCCCAGCTGAAGCGCGGTCTTGTAGTAGTAGTCGGCCATGTCGAAGTCGTTCTTCCCGTAGGAGATGAGGCCCAGGTAGTAATAGGGGATGTAGTTGCCCTCGTTTTTGGCCAAGGCCTCCGCGAAGACCGCCTCGGACTCTTCCAGGTTCTTTTCCCCGTAGAGCCGGACCCCTTCCTCGACGAGTTCGGCGAAGGTTTTCCGGGAACCCAGCCAGGCCAGGAAGTCCTCCTGGGCGGCCTTGCCGTCATGCCAGCGGCGGAACAGGGCGGATACCGCCCCCTGGTTTTCCTCCAGGCCGGCCGCAGGGTCCAGAAGGGCCAGGGAGTCCCAAAGGAAGCGGGCGTACCGGGGCTCCCGTCCGTCCAGAAGGAAGCTCACGAAAGCCCAAGATTGGGGATAGAATACGTCTCGGAAGCTCTCCGCCCGCTCGGAACTCGCGGAAAGGAGGGTGTCGATGCCGAGAAGTTTGCCGGAGTTCTGCAGGGCTTTCAGGGTCTCCAGCCATGCCGTGTTCTCCTCGAACACCACGGTCCCGGCGGCCTTGTCCCAGGCTGCGCGCTCGTAGTAGACCGCGAACCCCTCCCGGATCCAGAGGGGGGGATTGGGAACGAAGGCCTTCAGGTACTGCACGTAGGCCTGGTGGGCCAGGGAGGCGGAGAAATCCGGCTCCTCTTTATCGAACACCAGAAGCTCCGACCGCTCTAGGGTGGGGTAGTGGAGGTAGACGAAGTCGGATCTCGTCTCGCCCACGATCCGGGTCAGGTGGGCGTCGAAGCCCGCCTTGTCGCGGAAGGCCCTAACGGTCAGGCGGCCGCCAAGCCGGCTAGAGTCGAAGCGCATGTCCTCCTCGAAGAGGGTGAACAGGCCTTCCAGGATCTTGACCAATTCCTCCGCCCGGGCCTGGCCGGACTCGGCCCAGACCACATAGTGGTCGGAGCGTGCCTGGGCAAGTCCGGCATCCTGGGCGGACAGGGCCGAGGCCAATACGAATGCCGCGGCAGCCGCGGCCAGAAGCCTTTTCATGATTCCTCCCGGGTACTGCAAAAATAATCGCGGAATCGATCCCGAGATGCGGGCGCATCTTGGAATTGGATACAATCCTAGAACCGGCACGGCGGTTTGTCAAACCTCTCCCGGCTCCGGCCCGGTCCCGAAGCGCTCCACGACGATGTTCACCTCCTCTATAAGGATGCCCGTGAAGCGCTCGATGTTGTCGATCACGTACTGCTGGAGGTGGTGGATGTTGCCGGAAAGCTGGGTTCCGTAGGGTACTTCGATGGCAAGGGTCAACCGATACCCCTGGGAGTCGGAACCCACGGTGATCTTCTTGATCCGGACCTCCGAGTTGAACTCGTTCACGCAATGGAGGACCATCTGGGACAGGGCGGCCTCGGAGATCGCGACCCGGCCCCGCTTCGAGAATTCCGGCCGAACCACGGACTTCTCGTAGACCTTTGGGGCGGAGATCGCCCCGGTGCCCAGGTTCTTCTGCAGAAAGACCCGGATGGAGTCGTAGAAGATGCGGGGATAGCTCCGCTTGACTTCGATAGCGGGCACCGGGATCACGTGCTTCCCCTCGACCCTCCGGGTGCGGATGGCCTTCTCGATCTCCTCGGTCGTGGCGATATCCTCGATCTTGATGACCTTGGAGGGGTGGGGCAGCTGGAGGCGCTCGGTGATCTTTTCCGTCATCTTCTGGGAGGTCCCGATGACCAGGATCTTCTTGAAATGCGCCTTGATTATGGCCTTGGCCACCTGATCCCGGTGGGTCTTGTCATGAAAGAGGGCGGTCTTCACGGCGGTCATGTAGAGCTGCTCCCGCTTGGCGCTCTTGCCTGCGACGATGGATTCCCCCCGGATCAAGAGGCCGTCGTCGATGATGACGTCTATGCCGTATTTCTGGGCCACGAGCTTGGCCCGGAAGCTCTTGCCCGTGCCGCTCTCGCCCACCAGGGCGAAGACCCGGACACCCCGGGCCAACCAGAAGAGGTCGTTGATGAATCGGAACATCGTCCCGAATACTACCCCGCCGCCGCATATGCAGGCAAGACGGCGGCAGGACTCAGGATTCAGGGGCCTGCCAGACGGCAGTGGACCCTTTTTGATCATCGGCCGTCTGGAAGTCAATCGGTCGCCTATGTCCCGTCGCCTGGGTCCCGTCGCCTGGGTCCTGTCGCCTGTGTCCTGTCGCCTGATTCCCCTAATCCCGCGGCGCCGTCTTCCGATACTCGTAGAGAAGGAGCGCCCTATGACGACGAAGATTCCCGCGTTCATCCGATCCGTCCTCGACGAGGCCGCCGCGCTGGAGAAGTATCTGGAAGAGCGGAAGGTCCTGTCCGACGCGATTCGCCGCAGGGATTGGTCCGCCCTGCAGGACGTCCTTCTTCGGATCGAGGGGATAGCCCTCCTGGCGGAGGCCACCGAACACAACCGTTCTGCCCTCTGGGACGAGATCCTGGCGGAGAACGGACTTCCCGCGGATTCCTCGGTCTACAGGCTGGCCCTGGGAGTTCCGGAGCCGGAACGGAGCATGCTCTCGGACTCCTACCGGCGGCTCAAGGTGGCGGCCCTACGCGCCCGGGTGGAAAACGAGGCCCTGGGAGAATACGTCGGGGAGACCGCGGGAACCATCCGATCCGTGGTCGAGGAGCTCTATCCGGACCAGAAGGGCCGGATCTACGGCCGCTCGGGGCACGCCGTTGCGGCGGGCGCCCGGCCCATAGTCCTGGACACGGCCCTGTAGGCGGGGGGGACGGAATGCAGTCGACGTTCGCGGGCATAGAGATAGGAAAACGGGGACTGGTTTCCCATCAGCAAGGCCTCATCACGACCGGCCACAACCTGACCAACGCCTCCACGGAAGGGTATTCCCGTCAGCGGGTCCACCTGGGGACCGTGGAACCCATCTACGCCCCCCAGCTGAATCGGGAGGAGACCCCCGGCCAGATCGGCCAAGGGGTCCAGGTCTCCCGCATCGAGCGGGTCAAGGACGAGCTCCTGGAAGGCCGCATCGTCGCACAGCAGGGCGGCCTGGGCTATTGGGAAACCCGGGACAAGTATGTGCGCCTCCTGGAGCAGGTCTACGATGAGCCCACGGACGTCTCCATCCGCTCCCGGATGGACATGTTCTGGGACGCTTGGCAGGAACTCTCCCTGCATCCCGGAGAGCTTCCCGCCCGCAGGGCCGTGGTGGAGCGCGGCAGGACTTTGATCGACTCGATCCATGAACGGTACCAGCGCCTTTCCGGCATCCGGGAGATGGCGGACCAGGACATCGGGATCGTGCTGAAACAGGTGAACGACCTCTCCCGACAGATCGCGGCCCTGAACGTAGAGATCGTCAAGGTGAAGGCCCTGGGGGACAGCCCCAATGACCTCCTGGACCGACGGGACCTCCTGGTTGAAAAGCTCGGGAAGCTGGTCCCCGTGACCACCGACGGCCGGGACGCGGACGAGTTCATGGTCCACGTGGACGGCCAGGTCCTGGTACAGGGAAAGATCGCCCGGACCTTCGCCCTGACCTCTGGGCCCGAGGACGACGGCTACGGCCGCGCGGTCTGGGCGGACACGGGGGACGAGGCGCATTACCGCGGGGGCGTCCTGGGCGCCCTCTTCCAGCTCCGGGACGGGGATATCCGGGGGGAGATCCAGTCCCTGGACACCATGACCCTGACCTTCACGGACCTGGTCAACGAGGCCCATCGGGCGGCCTACGGCCTGGACGGATCCACGGGCACGGACTTCTTCTCCGAGTATCCCGCGGTGAACAACGTCGCGGGCAACTACGACCGGGACGGGGACGGCCAATACGACTCCACTTATATCTACCGCGTGACCGGGGTGAACCGCCTGGACGGGCAGGAGCAGATAGGCCTGGCGGGCACGATCCGCCTGTCCGGCCCAGGGGGCATCCTGGAGGTCGCATACAGGCCCACGGACACCGTGGGGGACCTGGTGGCCCGGATCAACACCTCCGGGGCGGAGGTGACCGCGCGCTTGACCCGGGAGGGGAAGCTCCAGCTCCGGGCCACCGCCGCGGAAGCCCGGGAGAATCCGGACTTCGTTATCCGGCATCTGGAGGATTCCGGGGAGTTCCTGGCGGGATACGCCGGGATCCTGGCCGCCTCGGGGGAGGCCGGAGCCTTCGACTGGGAGGGTCCGGACGCCGTCCTGGGCCTGCGGACCGGAGGATTGGACTATGCGGTGGCCCCCATCGCCCATCCCTCGGGATGGATTGAGGTGACCGAAGACGTGGGCCGCAATCCCATGAAGGTGGCCGCGGGCTTCGGGGAGAACGGAAAGCCCGCGGAGATCGGGGACGGCAGCGCGGCCTTGGCCATAGCCGCCCTCCGGGACCGGCCCGTCATGGTGGGCTCCCTGGCTACCTTCGACGACTGGTTCGCCGACGCCGCCGCCCGGATAGGCCTTCTGGGAGAACAGGCGGAGCGATCCGCGGAAACCCAATCCAGGATCGTGAAGAACCTGGCGGAGATGAGAGACTCGATCTCGGGCGTCAACATCGACGAGGAGCTTTCCAACATGATCAAGTTCCAGCACGGCTACGCCGCGGCTGCGCGGTTTATCGCCAACTTCGACGAGATGCTGGATACGATCATCAACCGGATGGGAGTGTGACATAGATGAAGCGCGTCAGCACGGACCAGATGAACACGGACATGCAGTACTGGCTCCGCAGGACCGAGGATCGGACCGCGCGCCTGGAAACCAAGATGGCCCGGCAGACCCGCATCGCGGAGCTTCGGGACGATCCCCTGGCCGCGGCCCACGCGGTAAAGTACGAGTCCTTCGTGAGCCGGCTGGTCCGGTTCGAGAAGAACGCGGCTTTCGCGGAGGACCGGTACCGCATATCCGAGGGCTACGTCCGGCAGGCGGTGGACATCGTCCAACGGATCCGGGAGCTGGCGGTCCAGGGCGCCAACGGCGTCTTCACCAAGCAGGACACGGGCTACATGGCCGCGGAGGTGAACGAGCTCCTGGAGGAGCTGGCCTCCCTCGGGAACGCCCAGGGCCCGGACGGGAAGTACCTGTTCGCGGGCACCGAGGCGGGAACCCAGCCCTTCCGCCTGGTCCGGGGCTTCGTGGCGGGCGCCGGGGAAGAGCAGATCATAGACGTGCAGTACACCGGGAACATCGCCGCCCGGGAGGCGGAGATCACCCAGGGATCCTACGCGGTCCTGGACCAGCCGGGCAACGAAGTCTTCTGGGCGGAGAGGCAACGGGTCTTCTCGTCCCTGGACGCCGGGGACTACCGGGTCCTGGAACCCTCCTCGATCCGGGTGGACGGGCGTTCCATCGAACTCAGGCCCGGAGACACGGTGCACGCCGTAATAGCCAAGATCAACGACTCAGGAGCCCCCGTTAAGGCCTCCCTGGATCCGGCCCGAAACTCCCTGGTCCTGGAAGGCACCTTCCCCCACCAGATATGGCTGGAGGAGGGGAGCGGCGGACGGGTCCTCACGGACCTGGGCATCCTCCGGGATCCCGACGCCCCTCCTCCGGACAACGCCTCCCATACCGCCCGGGTCTCCGGCGGTTCCCTGTTCGACGCCGTGAAGGCCCTGCGGGATTCCCTGTACAAGGGGGACGTGATCGAGACCGGGGGCAGGGTCCTGGGCGTCCTGGACGCGGGCCTGGACAACCTCAACCATCGGGTCGCCGAGCTGGGAGCCCGGACCGAGCGCCTAGCCGCCACCCGGTCCCGGTTGAACAAGGAGATACCCGACGTCACCTCCCTTCTGGCGGGGGAGAGGGACCTGGACATGACCGAGGCGGTCACGAACCTCAAGATGCTGGAGTACACCCACCAGGCGTCCCTGCAGACCGCGGGCAGGCTCCTGCCGAAGACCCTTCTTGACTTCCTGCGCTAGGAAAGGGGAGACTGGTACCGCCATGATCCGAATACAGACCAAAGCGTACGGTCCCCTGGACGTCGACGAGCGTCAGATACTCCGTTTCCCCGAAGGCCTTTTGGGCTTCGAGAAGTTCAAGGACTATGCCCTGCTCGACGCGGCCCAGAAGCCTTTCTTCTACCTCCAGTCCATGGAGGTCTCCGAGCTGGCCTTCGTCCTCATCGACCCCTTCCTGTTCAGGCCCGACTACTCCGTGGACGCCGACGACGCCCTCCTTTCCTCCGTGGGGATCGAACGGCCCGAGGACGCCCTGGTCCTGTCCATCGTGACGGTCCCCGCGGACGGTTCGCCCATCACGGCCAACCTTATGGGCCCCCTGATCGTGGACCGCTCCAGCCGGCGGGGGGTGCAGGCGGTCATGACCGATCCCCGCTGGCAGACCAAGCACGACGTGCTGGCCGAGCTGGCGGCGGCCGGGAAGAAGTAGCATGCTCATACTATCCCGCCGGCTCGGGGAGCGGATCGTCATCGGGGAGGACGTCGTGATCTCCGTCGTGGAAGTGCGCGGAGACCAGGTGAAGCTGGGCATCGACGCTCCCCGAAACGTGAAGGTCTACCGGCAGGAGGTGTTCGACTCCATCCAGCAGGAGAACCTCCGGGCAGCCGAAAGCCCGCTGGAGCTGCCGGACCTCGGTCTCTGACCGATCCGTGGTATAATCCGATCCCATGTCCCTCATACTTCATCCCCCCACCGGTTTTACCGTGGGAGATCCCGCGGTCCTTCCCCTGGATCCTTCGTCCCCGCCTTCGGACGGGGAAATCGAGTCCGCCCTCGGCTCCCTGATCCTGTCCGCCTCGGGGTGGCGAAAGGTCTTCGCGGCGGACGGATCCGAGGAGTCCCTGGAGCCCGCCGTCCGTCCCGCGGACCTATGCCTGGCCGCGTGCATGGCCCGGGTCTTCGCCCTGCGCCTGTCGGAAGCGGCGCCCCCG
>JBGSPT010000428.1:0-13227 GCA_041738475.1 Treponematales bacterium | reverse complement strand
GGGCGAGCGGGCCGCGGTCCTGGCGTACCCGATCTGTATCGGCCGGGAGCTCCGACCCGCGGGGGCCCTGTATCCTGCGGACGGGGAGGGGACCCTCCTCCTGACCTGGGAGAGGGGCTACCGCGCCGAGGCCGCCCGGGTCCTGATCCTCGCGGGGGTCGATCCGGCCCGGTTCGACCTGGAGCGCTTCGCCCGGGAGGCTCTCGCCCGGCTCGGGGATCCCTGGCTCCGGCCGCCTTCCTCCTTCGCGGAGAGCTTCGCCGCGGAAATCTTCCGGGTGACATGGCTGGATCCGCCTTCTCTGTACGAGGTCTCGGCGGTCGGCCTGCCGGGACCCGCGGCGTCCGAAAGCCCTTTCGGCCCGAACCTCGTCCCGGACGGGGAGGGAAGGGCCTCGGGGTCGCTGCCCGTCGGCGTAAGCCGGTGGTATGCGGACTGGGGCCGGGTATCCGTGGAGGTACGGGAGGGCGGGGAGGCGGTGTGGGCTGTTACGGTGAACAGTGGACAGTGAACAGTGGACGGGAGTGATAGCAGGACGCGGCGGATCTCCACGCTAAGGCATGGTACTCGACCGGGACTCTGGGGACACTTCCGTTCACTGTCCGCCGTCCACCGTCCACCCCATCGGCACCCGTATCCGGAAGGTGCTGCCCGAGCCTTCGCGGCTCTCTACCGAGGCCTCCCCGCCGTGGGCCAGGGCGATGTGGCGGACGATGGCCAGCCCCAGACCCGTCCCGCCCTCCTGGCGGCTCCGGGCCCTGTCGACTCGGTAGAAGCGCTCGAAGATCCGGGGCAGGTGGCGGGCGGGGATGCCCGGCCCGTCGTCCCGGACGCGGATCTCCAGGAAGCCGTTCTCCTCCCGGGCGTCCAGTTCCACCTCCGCGCCGGCTCCGGAGTATTTCAGGGCGTTGTCCGCCAGGTTCAGCACCGCCTGCTCCAGGAGGCCCTCGTTGACCGGGGCGGCCAGATCCTCGGGGCAGGAAAGCGCAAGGCGGGACCCCTTCTGGGCCCGGCGGTGTTCCAGGGAGGCGGCGACGGTTTCCAGCAGGGGTCTGATCCGCGTTTGCTCCTTTCGGAGGGGCGGGGAGTCCGTACGTTCCAGCCGGGCCAGGGTCAACAGGTCGTCGACCAAGGCGTCCATCCGTTCCGCGTTGCGGAAAAGAATGTCCAGGAAGCGTTCCGCCTCCGGGGATTCCCGGACCGAGCGGTCCTGCAGGGTTTCCGCGAAACCCTTGATCAGGGTGATGGGGGTCTTGAGCTCGTGGGAGACGTTGGCCACGAAGTCCTTCCGCACCTGTTCAAGCCTTCGCAGGGGGGTGATGTCGTTCAGGACCAGGACTGCCCCGGGGGCGGGATTCTCGGGGCCCTCCGCTATGGGCGCGGCGCAGAGGAGGAAATTCCGGGGAGTTCCGCGATACACGGTGATTTCCGCATCCACCCGCTCCCGGGAGGCGATGCATCGCTCCGTAGCGGCCTGGATCTCCGAGTTCCGGAATCCTTCCAGCAGGGTCAGCCCCTCCAGCCGAGCGCCGGGCTCCAGGACCGAGAGGATCAGGGCCGAGGGATTCGCCCGGCGGATGCGGTAACCCTCGTCCACCGCCACCACGGCCTCTCCGATGCTGTCCAGGATGGCGGCGAGTTCCCGGGTCCGCTCCGCGTCCAGGGAGATCCGCCGGGCCAGTTCGGCGGCCATGGTGTTCATGGTGACGCCCAGGCGGTCCAGCTCCGCGGGCTCGAGCCGGCCGACCCGCCTTCCGAAGTCCCCGGCCGCCCAGGAACGGGCCGCCTCGCCGAGATCGGCGACGGGTCGGGAGACCCTTCGTCCCAGCTGGATGCTCACCAGGGCCACGGCTCCCAGAAGGAACAAGGCGCCGATGCCCGCGGAAGCGTAGAAAGGAGCCAGACGCTCCCGCATCTCCGGCACCGCAAGGGATACCCGGAGCACACCCCGGGTATCCCCGCTCCCCGCGACCGGAGCGGCCACGTACAGCATGTCGACTCCGACGGTGGCAGACCTGCGCAGGGAAAAGGCCGGTTTCCCCTCCAGGGCGGCCCGGACCTCGGGCCGGTCCCCGTGGTTGTCCATCTCCGCGGGGTCCGCCCGAGAATCCCCCAGGACGGTCCCGTCTCCGGAGATCAGGGTGATCCGGAAGGAGGTTCCCCGGGCGGACCGTCCGCAGAACTCCTGGGCCGACTCCGCCCTCTCGAGGGTAGCCGGGGAAAGTCCGTTTGAAAGTGCGCGGACGGTCTCGGTCAGGGCGAAGCGGTTGGTGTCGTAGTAGAGGGAACGGAGGGCCAGCAGGCCCACCGCGGAAACCCCCGCCAGGGTCAGGACCGCGACCGAGAGCAGGAGAGGCAGGATGCGAAGGAAGAGGCTTCCCCTCCTCACGAGGAGACCGGGTCCTTCATCCGGTACCCCACTCCCCGGACCGTCTCCACGTACTCCCCGAATTCCTCGAGCTTCTTCCGTAGGGAGAGTATCTGCACGTCCACGGCGCGGTCCGTCACGGGATAATCCCGGCCCTTGACGGCGTCCAATATCTGGGAGCGAGAGAAGACCCAGCCGGGGTTTCGCATGAAAAACTCCAGTAGGGCGAACTCGGTGGCGGACAGGTTCACCCGCTTGCCTCCGCAGGTCACTTCGTGGCGGGCCGAATCCAGGACTATGTCGTGCAGGGATACCAGGGTTTCCTTGCCGAAGGGGTGGGTGGTCAGGTCCACGGTCCTGCGCAGGGCCGTGCGCACCCGGGCGATCAGGACCTTGGGGCTGAAGGGCTTGGTGACGTAGTCGTCCGCTCCAAGCTCGAGCCCCGAGACCACGTCCGAGTCCTCGCCCTTGGCGGTGGTCAGGATTACCGGGATGCGCCTGAGGGCGGTGTCGGCCTTGAGGCGTCGGAGGACCTCGAAGCCGTCCATGCCCGGGAGCATCACGTCCAGGACTATGACGTCGGGATTGGACTGCCCCGCCAGCTTGAGTCCTTCCTCCCCGCTGGCCGCCTGGAGTACCGTATAGCCGTCCCGGCCCAGGTGGAACACCACGAGCTCCCGGATATCCGGGTCGTCCTCGACGATCAGAATGGATGCCTTGGCCATGGTCTACTCGTTCAGTTCCACGTGACGGCCTTCCACCATGAAGACCACAGCCTCGCAGAGGTTGGTGACATGGTCGCCCAGGCGCTCCAGGAAGCTGGAGGTGGCGATCAGTTTGGTGGCCTGGGCGGCCCGGTCCGGGTTTTTCATCAGGAATTCGAGCACTTCCCGGACGAAGGACTTGTGGTCGGCGTCGATCTCGTCGTCCCGCTTGGCCGTATTCATGGCCAAGGCCGCATCCTTGTTCAGGAAGGCGGACAGGGCGTCCCGGACCATGGAGCAGCCGGTTTCCGCCATCCGCTCCAAGCGCTCCAGGGATTGACCGTAGGGCTCCTCCGCTAAGCGCCGGGCGGTCTTGGCAAGGTGCACCGCGTGATCCCCTATCCTCTCCAGGTTGTCCGTCACCTTGAACACCGTGACGAGCTCCCGGAGGTCCCCCGCCACGGGCTGCTGGGTGGCGATAAGGACAGCGGTCTGGTCTTCGATCTTGATCTGCAGGGCGTTGATCACCTCGTCTCCGGCCTTGACCTCCTGGACGAGTTCGAGGTTCCCCGTCCGGAGGGCTTCCAGGGCCCGGCGCAGGTCCTCCTCCACCCGGGTGCCCATGGCCAGAATGTCGTGGTGCAACCGGGTCAACTCTTCCATGAATTGTATGCGCGTGTTCATCAGCCGAACCTCCCGGAGATGTAGTTTTCCGTCCGCTCGTCCTTGGGATTGAAGAAGAGGTCCTTGGTCGGAGCGTATTCGACCAGGTCTCCTGTGAGGAAGAAGGCTGTCTTGTCCGAAACCCGGCCCGCCTGCTGCATATTGTGGGTCACGATGATTATCGTATACCGCTTCTTGAGATCGTCAAGGAGGCTCTCGATTTTCGCGGTGGAAATCGGATCCAGGGCGCTGGTGGGTTCGTCCATGAGAAGGATCTCGGGCTTGACGGCGATGGCCCGGGCGATGCAAAGACGCTGTTGCTGGCCTCCGGACAGGGCCAGGGCGTTCTGCTTGAGTTTATCCTTGACCTCGTCCCAGAGGGCCACCTGCTGGAGAGTGGACTCCACCAGTTCGTCCATGTCCCCGGTATATCCGTTGATTCGGGCTCCCCAGGCTATGTTCTCGTGGATCGACTTGGGGAAGGGATTGGGCTTCTGGAAGACCATGCCGATCCAGCGCCGGACCTGGACCGCGTCCACTTCCGGGTCGTAGACGTTGATGCCGTGGAAGAGCACCTCCCCGCTGGTGGAACAGGAGGGGATGAGCTCGTTCATGCGGTTGAAGGCCCGGAGGGCCGTGCTTTTCCCGCAGCCCGAAGGGCCGATGATGGCCGTGACCTGGCGCTTGTCGAAGGCCATGGTGACATTCTTCACGGCCAGGAAATCGTCGTAGCGGATGTCCATGTTACGGACTTCCAGGGCGTAGGGCGAAGTGCCTCCCCCTTCCGCCTCCTGGGCGATAACGACCTCGAAACGATTGGCGCTTGCGTTCATGTTCTTCTTCATCGGCTGAACCTCTTCTTGGTTCGGATGCGATTGCGCAGTACTATGGCGATCGCGTTGAGCGAGAGCATCAGGATCAGCAGGACCAGGATGGCCGCGGCGGCGATCCGCCGGAACTCCTCCTGGGGCCGGGCTGTCCACTGGTAGATCTGGATGGGCAGGGTCGTGAACTTGGAGAAGATGGACGTGGGATCCTGGGATAGGAAGGTGGAGGCGCCCACCACCACCAGGGGGGCGGTCTCGCCTATGGCCCGGGACACGGCCAGTACGGTCCCGGTGAGGATCCGGTCGAAGGAGGCGGGCAGGACGTGGTGCCAGACGGTCTGCCATTTCGTTGCGCCCACGGCAAGACTCGACTGCCTGAGTATGCCGGGAACGGCCCGCAGGGCCTCCTGGGCGTTGATGATGATCACCGGCAGGATGAGGAGGGCCAGGGTGAGCCCCGCGGAGAGTACGGTCCGGCCGTTGGCGGTCGTCGGATCCGCAACCGCCCCGAACAGGGTTCCCGAGGTGAAGGGTTCCGCCAGCCGGACGAAGAGGGCCAGTCCCAGCATGCCGTAGATGATGGAGGGTACGCCGGCAAGGTTGTATATGTTGATCCGGATGAAGCGGTTCAACCGGTTGTCCACGGCGTATTCTTCCAGGAAGATCGCCGCGCCGATACCGATGGGGAAGGCGATCGCGATGGTCACCAGGATGGTCATCAGGGTGCCCAGGATCGCCCCCCGAACCCCGGCCGCGATGGCTATGCTGGACTGGGCGGCTCCCAGGAAATCCAAGTTGAGCCAGGACCGGAAGATCAACGTGCCGTCGGGGTAATCCTGTTCCAGGATCGCGAGGATGCCCTCCCTGCCCAGGATCGACTCGGACAGGTCGAAGGTCGCCTTCACCTCGGGGTTCACGACCTCGGTCATCACGATGGAATACAGGTCGTCCCGGGCGCGCTCGGCCAGGGGTCTCTCGTTGCCCAGGGACCGGAGCCGCCTTCCCGGAAGGTTTTCCTCCAGGACCGCGGTCAGGCCCGCCGCGTCGAGTTCTTCCAAGGCCTTGCCGTCCCGGGCCAGGGACTCCGGATCCGTCTCGTTCACCAGGATTACGTACCCGAAGGAATCGTTGACGATGGTCCAGATCAGGGTGGCCAGGAAAAACACCGACAGCAGTGTGACCGTCAGGAAGAGGGCGGACCAGACGGTTCCCCTGCGATATCTTCCCGTCAGGTCCAGACGGAACGAGGGGGTCTGGGAGGTCCGGGCGTCGGAGCTCATTCGTACACCTCCCCGTACTTCCGGATGATCCGGCGGGATAGGACGTTCAGGCCGAGGGTCACGAAGAACAAGACCAGGGCTATGGCGAAGAGACTTTGGTAGTCGATGGTGTCGTATCCGATGTCCCCCCCGGAGATCCGGACGATGTGTCCGGTCATGGTCTCCGCGGCCTTGAAGGGATTCAGGGTTAGGTTGGGTCCAGCCCCGGCGGCGAGGGCCACGATCATGGTTTCTCCGACCGCCCGGGAAAGACCCAGGATGAAGGACGCGGCTATGCCCGAGAACGCGGCGGGTACCATGACGTTCAGGGAGAGTTCCAGCTTCGTGGCTCCCATCGCGTAGGCGGCTTCCCGGAGCGAGTTCGGGACCGAGGAGAGGGCGTCCTCGCACATGGAGCTGACCAGGGGTAGGATCAGGATGCCCATGACGAGTCCCGCGCTCAGGGTATTGTAGACGTCCACCCGGTCCTGGCCGAAGACGTTCCGAAGGAAGGGGGTCACGACCGTCAGGGCGAAGTAGCCGTACACTACCGTCGGGATGCCCGCGAGGACTTCCAGGATAGGCTTCAGGGTCTCCCGGACGGCGTTCGGGGCGTATTCGGAGAGGTAGATGGCCACTCCGAGGCCCAGGGGCAGGGCTATGACCATGGCGGCCAGGCTGGTCATGAAAGTGGCGGTAAACAACGGCCAGATTCCGAACTGCTCGATCGTGGGCTGCCATTCGAACGTGAAGAAGAACTCCAGGGGGCTTACGTGGTTGAAGAAAGTCCAGGACTCGGTTCCCAGGGTAACGACGATGCCCAGGGTGGTCAGGATGGAAATCGCCGCGCAAAAGAACAGGAACGACTGGATCGCCTGCTCCCAGGGCCGGGACCTTCGCGCCAGGGAAAGGACGCCGGTCATCTCCTCTTTATATTGTCCGTGCTGCATGCTGGCATCTCACTCGTTTCGGGTCGGTTGAAGCGCGGACCGCGTTCGCGACGACCTCTGCTCCGGTCATGACTCGTCCGGGACCCTTCGGCCCCGGACGAGTTGTAGGTAACGGGGGGCCGGGCGGATAGGCCGCCCGGCTTGCACGATGGGGGCTTAGAACCGGCCCTTCATGGCGTCGGCGAGAAGCTGCTTTGATTTCTTGAGATCCGCGGCGGGGGCGGGGAAGTACCCGACCTTCTTGATCAGGTCGTTCACGTAGGTCAGGTAGTAGGTAAGGAAGGCGGCCACCTGGGGCTTGGCGTTGATGATCCCGGCGTCGGAGTACATGAACAGGGGGCGGGAGAGGGCGTACTTGCCGGCGTCCACGTTCTCCTGGTTGGCGGCCACGCCTTCCAAGGCCAGGACCTGGAGGGTCTTCTGGTTCTCCAGGTAATAGGCGAATCCGAAGTAGCCGATGGCGTACTGGTCGCCGCCGATGCCGCGGACCAGGATGTTGTCGTCCTCGGAGAGCTGAAGGTTCTTGCCTTCCAGGAGGGGCTTCTTGTCCTTCTTGAAGACGTGCTCCACGAAGTACTCGAAGGTACCGGAATCGGTGCCGGGCGAGAACTTCTTGATCGGCTTCTTGGGCCAGTCGGCGCGGACGTCGGACCAGTAGACCGCGGTGGAGAAGATCTTGGCCAGCTCCGCCATGGTCACGTCCTTGGCGAACTTGTTCTTCTTGGAAACGCAGACGGCGATGGCGTCGGTGCCGACCCGGAACTCGATCGGAACCCGAGGCGGAGAGAGCTTGGCCGCGGCTTCGATGTGGCTGGCCTTGATCTTGGCGGAGGCGTTGGAGATGTCCGTCTCCCCGGTCTTGGTGAAGCGGTCGAAACCCGCGCCGGAGCCGATGGAGTCGATGGTGATCTGGCCGGCGAAGCCGTCCTTCTTGAACTGCTCGGCGATGGCTTCCGAAAGGGGGAAGACCGTGGACGAGCCGGCGGTGATGATGGTGCCGGTGACGGCGGCCGGATTTACGCCCGGCAGGATCTTGTCCTTGTCGTCGCTTACCTTGTCGATCCAGGGAAACATGCCCTGCGCGTAGGCGCCGAGGGCCGCGAGGGCCAGCGCGATGGTCGCGATTCTCTTCTTCATGCGTTTCCTCCCGTGGGATACTGCGGGTCCTTCCGAACCCGCGCATACCATAGGCGCGCAACATTAGGCTTTAACGTGGATATTGTTAGCGTATCGTTAAACCGCACGGACCCTCGGGGCTCTTATGCAGATTCAGGTTCGGGGACCGTCCTCCCCGACGGGATCCGGCCTGCCGCGGGAGTCTTCGCTTCGCGGGAAGTCGAACGGCGCCATGGTCGATGGCGGGAGTGCATCCACGATCCGGAGAGCTCGGTGATCCGGCGTCGCCTTCGCCTCCCGTTTGAGGACCGCGAAGAGGTCCGATAGCCCCTCCGCGTCCAGCCCGCCCTCGGCAGGCAGGTGCACCGCCGCCAGGCTCACGGTCAGCAGGCCCATGCGGCGCTCCTTCCGGGCGGAGTCCTTTCCTAGGATCCATCCCCGGTCCCGATCCTCGGCGGAATAGAAGGAAACAACCTCCCGGGCGAACCGATCGGAAGCCCCGGACAGCCACTCGAAGGACTCCGAGGGATCCGGGGCGTCCAGGCAGGCGAAGAAGTCGTCTCCCCCGAGGTGGCCGACGAAGTCCCGGGGCGTCCGGAGCCGGGAGCGCAGGATGTCCGCGAAGAGCATGATGACCCGGTCCCCGTTCCGGAACCCGTACCGGTCGTTGAAGGGCTAGAAGTTGTCGAAGTCGTAGTACGCGAAGGCGACTCCCCGGCCCGGATCCGCCAGGCGCTCCGCCAGGACGGAGGAGATGCGGATGTTGCCGGGAAGCCGCGTCAGGGGATTCTGGTCCCGGGCCTCCACAAGTTCCCGCTCGGCCACCAGGGACAGGAGGGTATCCGCCTCCACGATCCCGGCATACCGGCCCTGGTCGGTAAGGATGACTCCCCCCGAGTCCGGGGAGGTCCCGTAGAGCTCCACAATCTTCGCCAGGCCGTTCCCAAGGAGAGAGACCGGAGGGCGCCTGAGCAGGGCCCGACCCCCGGTCTCCGCGGACAGGTGTTCGAGCAGGGATATTCCGTAGGGAGAGTACACGTACTCCCGGAAGTCGCGCTCCCGATACGCGCCAGCCACGTTTCCGTCCTCGTCCACCACGGGCAGGACGGAAATCGAAGGATCCCTGCGGAACCGGGACAGGATTTCCCGGAATCCGGCCCCCGCCCGGACGGGGGAGATCATCCGGACCGTTCCCGCGTCCACCGTACCCGCCTGGGCCGTGAACCTACGGTCTCCGGAAACCGCGGGGGGTTCCCGGTGATCCATCCAGACCGCGCTGATGTCCTTCCCGGGCCGGGCGATGTAAAAGCCCTGGGCGTAGTCGCAGCCCGCCCCGGCGCAGACCCGGTATTCATCGGCCGTCTCGATCCCCTCCGCGACCACCTCGACCCCCATGAGGTGGGCCAAGCCCACGATCTTCTGGAGGAAGGCCGCCTTCCGCGGGTCCCCCGCGGACCCTGAGACGAAATATCGGTCGATCTTCACGATGTCCGGATCCGCCCGGTACAGGAGTGTGAGTCCCGCGCACCCCGCGCCGAAGTCGTCCAGGGCCACCCGGAAGCCCTGGCGCTTGTAGGATTCCAGAACGTCGTCGAACCGGACCTCATGACCGGGATCGTGCCTCTCCGAGACCTCCACGACGATCCGGGACGCGGACAGGCCCGCCCCTTCCGCCAGGGCCGCGGTGTTGCCCGGGGCATAGTCCGGCATGACCAGGAGGCGGTTGTCCACGTTGTAGAACAGCTTGGCCCGGCCCGATCCCGCGGCCGCAAGCTTCCCGATGGCCTTTTCGCGGAGCCGAAGGTCCAGGGCGTACAGCAGGCTGTCCTCGAAGGCCCGATCGAACACCTCGTTGAGGCTCCCGAAGCCCGCCTCCTCCCAACCCCGGAGGAGGGCTTCGAAGCCGTACAGGCCCCCGTCGGAGAACCGGACGATGGGCTGGAAGGCGTGGCGCAGCCGGGAGAGGATACCCTCCCAGCGGGGACCGAGTGCCGTCATGCCGGCGGCCGGTCCCGCCCCAGAAGCCGGATCCGGGCGAAGATATGGTCCAGGTCCGCCCGGCGAAGGAGGTATCGGACGTTCGGAGTCCCTTCCATGGATTCCGTCTCCAAAGCCTCCCGAAGGATATAGGATTTCGGACCCTCGGCGCCCGTCCATTGCACCAGGGAGAGGACCCCTCCCGCAAGCTCCAGGGCGGTGATCCCGTGGCGGCCCGTGGCGCAGCCCGAGTTGAAGAGGCAGGGCACCAGGACGTGCTCCCGGTCGTATCGGCTTCCCGCGAAGTCCCGGGAGAGATCCCTGCGTCCAAGCCGGGCCAGTTCGGATCTGTACAGGCCGACGAGGTCGGCGATCTCCGCCCGCCTGTCCCCCGGGGCGGAGGGGTACTCGGCCACCAGCTCCTCGATAGCCCAGCGGAGACTGTCGTACTTCGACCGGGACTCGAACAGGGGCCGGTGGGTGTGTCCGATGACGGAGGCGACTCCGAGGGCCTTGGACGCCCGGTAGATCCGCCTCTCCAGGCGGAAGCGCCGTTTCCCGTGGTCGTCCACGCTGGAGTTCTTGATCGCCAGGGGCTTGGCCAGGTACCGGACCACGAAGTGGGAGATGTAGCCGTGTTTCGTGAAGAAGGGGGATCCCTGGTGGCCGTGGAAGGCGAAGAGCCGGTCGGGGCCGTGCTCCAGGGAAAGCCCGTGGATGAGTTCGTAGGGGTAGTCCCGGGTCTTGAGAAGGGCCAGGTCGTGGTTTCCGACGATCTTGCGCAGGCGCCCGGCCCGGGCGAAGGCGTCCAAGGCCTCGTACAGGGAGGCCCAAGCGGTCCGGATGTCGGGGTACCGGAATTTCGAAAGGTCCTCGATGTCCCCGTTCAGGACCAGGGTGTAGCCCCGCTCCAGGTAGTGCCGGGTCAGGAGGGCTTCCAGGAGTTCCCGGTTGTGGGCGAGATCGTCCCGGGTCCCCCCGTCCCCCATGTGCAGGTCGCTCAGGAAGACGAGGCGGGAATCCCGGTCGATCCCCTCCCGGGGACAGGCGGAAAGGAAGGAGCCGTAGGAGGCCAGGAATTCCTTGAATTTCATGGTTCTATTAGATCAGGCGCCGATGTCCCGGACATGAGGAGAGTGTCAGGAAACGGTTAACCACTGCGGGACCTCTTCGTTCCGGGCCGAGGAGCTTCCTCGGAGCCCCCGGTATACCAG
The DNA here is from genome assembly GCA_041738475.1 of Treponematales bacterium. Lineage (GTDB taxonomy): Bacteria > Spirochaetota > Spirochaetia > Treponematales > UBA12059 > JAAYUR01. The sequence goes on along the minus strand of JBGSPT010000428.1, from coordinate 2,149 downwards.
CGGACGACTCCCACCTTGTTCCGGGCGTTGTTGTAGATCATTCCCCCGTTCCAGTACTCCAGGGCCGCGACGAGGCTGTTCCCCCCGTCGGTGTCGTCGCTGTTCGGTCCCCTGTAGCTGGCCATCGCCAGGAAGGTGTCGAAGTCCTCGGCGTGCAGGGCCTCCTGCCGTTTTCGGTAGTACTCGTTCCAGGCCTCCAGGTCCGCGAACCCCTCTCCCTCGTCCTCGACGATGAAGCGGACCCGCTTTCTGAAGTCGAACCAGACCCGGAGGCGCTTGGCCGGGTCGCGGCGGTTCCCGTGCTTGATCCCGTTCTTGATGATCTCCGACAACTGCTGTTCCAGGAGGTTCCCTTCCCGGAAGGCCTCGGGACAGTCCCGGAGGACCTCGGCCGCGTAGTCCCGGATCCGCCCGAAGTCGCTGGCGAACTCGATGTACCGCATGCCCTGGGCGTCGAAAAGTTCGTTCCGTTCGTCCACGATCAGTTTCCGTACGATGAGTCTTCCCATGGCCGTCTACCGGGTCTCTTCCAGGAGCGGAAGGATGTTCGCCATCTCCAGCACCCGGCGCGGGGAACCTCCCAGGTTGCGGTAACGGAGTTTCGTTCCCTTCTTTCGGAGCGCTTGGGCTATACGGATGAGGGACCCCGCCCCGGTGGAGTCGAGGTATTGGACCCCCCGCATGTCCAGGAGGATCTTCGACCATCCCACCTCGATCTTCTGAAGTACGTACATGCTGAACCGGGGGGCGTTGTACAGGTCCAGGTCCCCGGTCAGGCGGATTTCCAAGCCCTTGTCATGATCCGTTGAAACGAGCGACCACTCCATGGTTCCTCCTGATCTCGATCGATCCGAAGGATGCAAGTCGGGAATTAGGGCCCCGTTAGCCGAGGGCTAGAAAACGGATAAATCACCGGGTCCTCATCCTTCGCTAACCGGAACGTTCCATAGTGGCGTCCATGAACGCGCAGACACAGCAAACCCGGCTCGTGCTGGAAGCCGAGGCGAGCCGGGAGTACGGCACCACGGTTCTAAAGGCCGCCCGGCATCGTCATTTCGCGTCCCGGGACGTGTCCGCCACGGCCCTGGCGGACGAACTGGGAAAGCGGCCCGAGGTGGAAGTCCTTGCCCTTCTGGACGAGGAGGGAAGGCCCTCGGGCATCCTGTCCCGGGAGGGATTGTTCGCCCTCCTGGGCAAACCCTTCGGCCGGGAGGTCCTGAGCCGGACCCGGGCCTGGGAACTGGCCGAATCGGCGCCCCTTCTGGACTGCCACACCAGTCTTTTTTCCGCGGGAACCGGGAAGGTTCCGGCGGCTTCGCCGTACCGCGTCCTCGTGGACGCCGAGGGCAGGTTCCGGGCGATCCTCTCGTCCCGGGACCTGGCGGAACATCTCTCCCGGATGACCGAGGAGGACATCGATCTTGCGGGCAGGATTCAGGAACGTCTCGAGGCCGGGAACGAGGTCCTCGCGAACAGCCTGTTCGGGTTCGAGGCCTGGTCCCGGCCGGCCAAGGGGGTCGGCGGGGATTTCTGGTACTCCAAGCGGCTCGAGGACGGACGGGCCTTTTTCGCCCTCTGCGACGTATCCGGAAAGGGTGTCGCGGCTTCCCTGGTGGTGTCCCTGGTCTGGGGCATGCTGAGGATGTTCGATTTCCGGAGGGGGCTCGCCGCCCTTCTGGGGTCCCTGAACGAGGCCCTGGTGGCCACCTTCCACCTTGAGAAGTACCTGACCGGGTTCTTCGGGATCTACGATCCCCGGACGGGCGTCCTGGAGGCCGCGGACATGGGGCACGCCCACGCCCTGGTATTCCGGGAAGGCCGGGCCCGGCGGCTGGATCCCGGGCACCGCAACCTTCCCGTCGGGGTTGAGCCGAATTTGGAGCCTGTCCTCCGCAGCTGGCGCCTGCGGGAAGGGGACGCCCTCTTCATATACAGCGACGGAATTCCCGAACAGGAGGATCCGGCGGGCCGGGAGCTCGGGGAACGCCGGCTGGCGGTCTTCGTCCAGGAGGCGCTCCGGGACGGCGGGACGCTCAGGGACATCCTGCCCCGGGCCCTTGACCGGCACCGGGGGACGGCTCCCCAGCAGGACGACATGTCCTTCATCCTCCTGACCCGGGCCGCGGAGACCCGGGCCGCGGAGACCCGG
>JBGSPT010000258.1:0-8382 GCA_041738475.1 Treponematales bacterium | reverse complement strand
GTCGCAGGCCGTCCACGCCACGGCCCCGCCGACCGTCGCCGCCAGGGCCTCCAGAGCCCCGTGATCCTCCGCCCGGGTCCGGGAAAAATAATGGACCCGGGCTCCCTCCGCAAGGAAGGCCGCCACCACCGCATGCCCGATGCCCTTGGAGCCGCCTGTGACGATCGCCACCCTGTCTTTCACAAGTCCGCCCGACATGACCGCCTCCTACAGGGAAATCGAGGCCACCTGATCCACCGTCCCGCAGGGGTGGCAGGGAACCGACTCGGATACGCTCTTCCAAAGGCCGCCCAGGACCGTGCCCGGGCCCGCCTCCAGGCAGGCTTCATATCCCTCCGCGAGGATTGCCTTTTCCTCGTCGACCCAGCGCACGGCGCTGATGATCTGGTCCGCGGCGCAGCGCTTGGCCTCCGCCCCGGAGGTGATGACCCCGCCGGTCACGTTGGAATAGAAGGGGATCACGGCGTCCTTGAACTCCACGTCCGAAAGGAGTTCCTTGAAGCCGTCGTAGGCGTATTTCATGATCGGGGAATGGAAGGCCCCGGATACCTTGAGCCGGATGACCCGCTTGGCCCCCGCCGCCTTCAGGGGAGCCTCGATCTTGCCCAGCCCTGACTCGGTGCCCGAGACCACCGTCTGGCCGGGGGAATTCAGGTTGGCGGGCCAGACGTCGTCGATCCCCGCACCCTTGAGAGCCGCCTCGATCGCCTCCGGGGCGAGTCCGAGCACCGCGGCCATCCCGCTGCCTCCGGACTTGTCTCCCGCCTCGGCCATAAGCCGGCCCCGTTCGGCCACCAGGCGGAACATGGTTGGGAGGTCCAGGAAGCCGGCCTCCACCAGGGCGGGCCACTCCCCCAAGGAGAACCCCGCGGCACCCGCGGGCAGGGTTCCGTAGCCCCGGATGCAGGACGAGGCCCCGGCCTCCACCACCGCCAAGGCGATCTGGGTCACCCGGGTCTGCTTGAGGTCGTCCTCGGTGCCCTCGAAAATGAGCTTTTTCAAGTCCAGCTTGGAGATCTCCGAAGCCATCTCGAAGATCCGCTTCGCTTCCGTGCTGGTCTCGTAGAAATCCTTGCCCATGCCGATATACTGGGCCCCCTGGCCGGGAAACAGGAAACATGCCTTCACGGGATCCTCCTTGGATCAGACATGGAAACGCTAGCACGCCCCGAAAAGGGGTGTCAAGGATATGACACTATGACTACAGTTGTCATTTTGCTTAAACATTTTTATAAACCTTCAGACAGGATGGACAAGAAAGGGAAAGGATGAACAGGATGGATCCGGAGGTGATGAGCGGGAAGAACGACTTCCCTCGATCCTTATCATCCTGTCTATCCGTTTTCATCCTGTTCATCCTGTCGGATCGATGATGCAAACACTTCGCGCCAAGGCGGCGGAAAGGGGAACATCATGAGCGATATAGGCGACCGGATCCGGGCCGTCCTCAAGGAGATTCCCCCGGGACGGGTCGTCTCGTACTCGGGGGCGGCGGCCCGGGCGGGGGTGCCCAACGGGGGCCGGACCGCCGCCCGGATCCTCCACGCCTGCTCCCGGAAGGACGGGCTCCCCTGGCACCGGGTCATCCGGAGCGACGGCCGCATCGCCCTGCCCCGGGGAGGGGGCTTCGAGCTCCAGAAGACCCTCCTGGAGGCCGAGGGAGTCGAGGTCAGTCCGGAGGGCCGGGTGGATCTAGGGCGTTTCGGCTGGTGAGGAGGCCGTCAGGCATCCGAGGAAGAAAGCCAGCGGGTTCCGAAAGAGGCGTACCCCAGGCCTTCCAGGGAGGCGCCGAACTCCGGCCACAGGAAGGGCATGTCCACTACGAAGTGCCGGATCCCCTCGCGGAACACGTCCTCCCGGGCCCGCTCGATCAGGGCCCGGCCCAGCCCGATCCTCCGGCGTTCGGGATCCACGTAGAGGAAAACCAGGGCGGCGAAGGCTCCCTCCCCGGATCTAAACGTCCGGATCAAGGCCATGCCCGCCCGGGCACCGGGCTCGCACTCCGCGGAGTATAGGCGGAAGTCTGACGAGGAAGGCCCCTTGAGTTCCCGGTCCAGTCCGGAAAAGACATGCTCCACCAGAGCTCCGGGGAACCGGGCCAGGGAGTCATCCCTTCCGGCTCGGACCAGGGACCGGAACTCCTCCCAGGACTCCGCCCCGTACCGGAGGATCCGGAAGTCCGACAGCAGAAGGTCGTCCGTGTCCTCGGGCTCCAGTCCCAGACGCTCCAGGCCTCGGACGTCCCGGAGATCCTCGTACCACTGGACTATGCGCGCCTTCATGGCCCGGGCCTTGTATTCGTACCACTTTCGCTCCGCCTCGGGATGGGCGTCCAGGGCGTCCTTGAATGCCCGGAAGACCCCCCGGCCTCGGGAAAGGGCGGCCAGCAGGTCCGCCCGGACCACGGGATGTCCGATGGTCTGGGCGAACTGCTCCATGAGGCGGAACCCGTCCTGGCTGGTCCAGGTCGGGATCGGCTCGAGGTCCGGGGACTCCTCGCCCGGCTCCCCGGCCTCGGAACCCCCGTCCGCCCGGGAGGACAGAAGCCCCGTCTCCATGTCCACGAAGGACACGGCCCCTTGGTTTTCCATCGCGAAGATCACGGATTCCACGACCTTTTCGTCTAGTTCGAACACGCGGGCCTCCCGAGGGTTCCAGGATAGCCGGGGTCCGGAGTACGGTCAAGAAAGGCGACAGAACCCCGTATTGCCTCCGGAAGCGATCGGCGCTAGAGTGATCGCCGGTCCCGGCGCAGGCTCTTCGGCGGCGGAGGCGAGGAGGACGAATGGAACCCGCGGGCGCGGATATCGGCTTTATCGGACTGGGAGTGATGGGTTTGAGCATGGCGGGCCACCTCCGGAAGGCGGGGGCCCGGCTTCACGTGTATACGAGGACCAAGGATAAAATTCACGCCTTCCTGGACGAGGGGGCGGTATGGCACGATTCCCCCGGGGAGGCAGCCGCGGCCTGCGGTGCCGTGTTCACCATGGTGGGCTACCCCAAGGACGTGGAGGAGGTGTATTTCGGGAAGACGGGCATCCTGGAACATGCTAAGCCCGGGACCCTCGTCGTGGACACCACCACCTCCCGGCCCGACTTGGCCCGCAGGATATGGGAGGAAGCCCGGAAACGCGGCCTCCGCGCCCTGGACGCCCCGGTGTCCGGGGGCGACCAGGGAGCCCGGAACGCGACCTTGAGCATCATGGCGGGCGGTTCGGAGGTGGATTTCGAGGAAGCCCGTCCCCTGCTCGCGGTCATGGGTAAGACCGTGGTCCGCCAAGGACCCGCGGGATCGGGCCAATACACGAAGATGGTCAACCAGATCGTCATAGCGGGAACCCTGGCCGGTGCGGTGGAAGCCCTGATCTACGCCGAGAAGGCCGGCCTGGACCCCCGGACCGTCCTGGAGTCCATATCCACGGGAGCCGCCGCCAGCTGGCAGCTCTCCAACATGGTGCCCCGGATGCTGGACGGAAACTTCGAGCCGGGCTTTTTCGCCAAGCATTACCTCAAGGACCTGCGAATAGCCCTGGAATCCGCCCGGGCCATGGGAGCGGACCTCCCCATGCTGGCCCTGGCCGAGGGTCTCTTCGAGAAAATGGTCGACCGCGGGTATGGAGACAAGGCAACCACGGCCCTCTACCTCCTGTACAAGAACGGGATCCCCCGGTAGACCTCAGAGATGTACGATCGCCCGATCCTGGATCCCCTGCCCGAGATCGTGTCCGAGGGACGCTTCGCCTACGGAACCTACGCGAAACCCTTCGGCCGCACCAACATGCTGGACGTCGAACGGCCCTACCACCACACGGTACCCCGCTTCATCAAGCGCTTCCGGCTGAAGGAATGGGTGGCCTTCTACCTGGGCAACAGCCGGTACATCATGATGACCGCCCTGTACGACGCCAAGAGCGCGGCCCTTGCCCTGTTCCAGGGCTACGACCGGGAAACCCGGAAAAGCTTCGGATTCCGCCGGATCCTGCCCGGAGGATTCTTCCGCTACGGCCCCTCCCTGGACGGGACCCGAATAGCCTACCGAAGCGGTCGGGAACTCCTGGCCTACGACCTGGACCTTTCCGGAGGCGGCCTCCGGGTCCGGGTCGGGCACCGCAAAACCCGGACCTGCCCCGCCCTGGAGGGGGAGTTCACACTGCCCTGGAACGACCGCCAGACGGCCATGCAGACCGTATGCCTGCCCCTGGGCCTTAACCGGGCCATGTACTCCACCAAGGCCCTGTGCCCCTTGGGCGGAATCCTCAAGATCGGGGACGAGACCGCGGACTTTTCGGGTACCGACTCCATGGGCGTCCTGGACGACCACAAGGGATACTATCCCTACCGCCTCCGGTACGACTGGGTGATCGGCTTCGGTCAGGATCCCAAGGGACGCCGCGTGGGGTTCAACCTGACGGACAATCCCGTCAAGGATCCCGATCGCAACAGCGAGAACTGCATGTGGGTCGGGGGCAGGACCTTCCCACTGCCCCCGGTCAAGGTCACCCGCCCACGGGGGATCTACGAGGATTGGGTGATCCAGGACACCGAGGGCCGGGTGGATCTCACCTTCCACCCGGAAACCCGCTTCGACATCCGCCTCAACCTCCTGGCCGCAAAGGCCGACTACTCGGGACCCTTCGGCTCCTTCAAGGGCTTCGTGCGCTCCGGGGAGGGGGAAAAGATCGACGCGTCCTGGGTGTACGGGATAGGGGAGAAGAAGTATTTAAGAGCGTAAACAGTGGTCAGTGGCCGGTGGACGGAAAACCCGATTTCCCGTCCACTGTCCACCGTCACGTTTGCTTCCCTGTCCTCAGCTTTTCCTCGAAGCGCTCCGCCTCCCGGCCCGAAAGGCCCGAGGGCTCGCCGCGGGTCAGACGGCGGAGGGCCTCCATCTCGGGGCCGGAAAACCGCGTGCCCGCCAATACGTTCCGCTCGAAGGACTCCGTGGCCGCCGGGGCCACCGCCCGGGCCGCCTCCAGGAGGACCGCGGCGTAGGCCCGGATCTCCTTCTGGGCGTGGGGATCCAGACGGAGGGACAGGAAGCGGAAGAGGTTGTGCAGGTCGATCTGCCAGTACCACTCGGTATAGAGGGACAAAGGAAGGTTCACCCGGGCGATCTCCCGGGCCAGGCCCCGGTCCACCAGGCCGCGGTAGGAGGAATAGACGGCCTTCTGGTCCCTTTCCATTTCGGCGCGCACAGCGGAAGCTTCCGCGGGCGGCAGGGTCTCGTCGGAGCGGCCCTGCTTGTTGTCCCGGCTCTGGAGGGCCAGGTCCCCCTCCCCGGGCAGATAGAACTCGTCCTTCATGACCGAGTACCGGCCGGAGATCTCGTTGAGCCGGGCGGTGCGATGGCGTATCCACTGGCGGGCCACGAAGATGGGAAGCTTGACGTGGAAGGTCAGGACCACCTGCTCGAAGGGGGAGGTGTGCTCGTTGCGCAGGAGGTAGTCGATGAGGGCCGAATCCTCCCGGATCGTACGGGTCCCGGCTCCGTAGGACACCCGGGCGGCCTGGACGATGCGCTCGTCCCCGCCCAGGTAGTCCACCAGGCGCACGAATCCCTTGTCCAGGACAGGGATCTCCCTGTCAAGAAGTTCTTCCGCGGCGGGCACTATGCAGTGGGGCATGGCTGGACTCTACCCTACCTTCCCGCCGCGCCTCAAGTCCGCCCGGGGGTCCCCGAAGCCTGTGGGGCTCCGGCCCTGTGCGGAGATCCGCGGCCTACGTCTCCGGCCAGCCCGGAAAATCCCCCCGGAAGTCCCGGATGGTGTACTTCACGCTTCCCGGTCCGTGGCAGTCGGAGCCGAAGGTCAGGAAGAAGCCGAGGTCCCGGGCTTCCTCGGCGGCGATCCGGTTGATTCCCTCGGAATCGGCGTTGCCGTAATGGTAGATTTCCACGCCCCGGACTCCCAGGTCCCGCATCCGGCCCAGCAGGGACCGGAAGCGCTTCCGCTCCCGGGAGAGCTCGGACACGCTGTCCCCGAACTCGTGGCCCGGGTGGGGCAGGACGCAGATGCCCCCGTCGGAACGGACGGTCCGGACGACCTCGGCCAGGTCGGTCTTCCGGTACGAGCCCGAAGGCAGCAGTTCCGTGTCGAACCAGGCCTTCCGGAACTCCCGGTACTCCGCGGCTGGGCCGAGGACGCCCCGGTTTTTCAGGTATTCGAAGAGGTCCGTCTTGCTCAGGGAAACCTCACCCTCCGGCCCGCCCCCGTCCAGCAGCCCGGTCTTGAACCGGAGGAGGTCCTCGTAGCTCAGGTCCTCCCGGAAGAATACCCGGGGCGCCCGGGTCATCCAAAGCCGGGCTCGTTCGCGCCGGCGCTCCAGCACCCCCGAAAGAAGGGTACGGGTTCCCTCGCAGAGACCCCCGGGAAAGTAGGCCAGGATCTCGCTCCGGTACCCCGTCTTACGGTCCGCGACATCGATCTCGACCCCGGGCCAGGCCGCAAGCCCGAGGAAGGCCGCGCGGTCCAGGAATTCCCGGACGCCCCCCAGGGTGTCGTGATCCGTCAGGGCAGCGGCCTCCAGGCCCACCGCCGCGGCGGCGTCCGCCACGGCCGCGGGGGAAAGGGAGCCGTCGGAGAACCGGGAATGCAGGTGAAGGTTGGCTCGCATCCCGGAAGGCCCTCAGTCCTCGGAACCCGCCGGGATCCGTACAGAGGCGCCCGCGGCCGCGGACCCGGGATGCACTCCCCGGAAAATCTCGTCCACGTACCGGGCGTGGGTCGGACCGTCTATGGGGTACCGGGAAAGGAGGGCGATCCCGGCCAGGAAGAGGACCGCGGGGATGAAGGACAGAAGCAGGCGGATGCCTTCCAAACCGGAGGCGGACTGCACCACGTTGGGGACGTACCGGAACGCCGAAAGGACCAGGCCGATGATGAAGCTCGAGAGGGCCGTGCCCACCTTGAACACGAAGGTGAAGTACCCGTACAGGGCCCCCTCGGGGCGGATTCCGGTCTTCCACTGGGAATACTCGATGGTGTCCGCGACGATGGACCAGGGGTACAGGTACATGGACCCCACCCCGTAGCCCGCCAGGGCGAAGAGCCCCAGGGCCAGGAAGGGGCTCCGCTCTCCGAGGTACCGGAGCAGGACGATGACGACCGCGGTTTCCGCGAGGGCCAGCATGTACGCCCGGGCCTTGCCCAGCCGTTTGGAGAGCGCCCCCAAAAGGGGCATGAAGAGGATGGCGCTTCCCAGGAGGATGCCCAGTCCCGCGGCCACGAGTCCCGGGGATTTCAGGTTGTAGGTGAAGTAATAGGGTACCGTGGCGGCCAGGATGTTGAGGGCCGTCATGGTGGCCAGGGTGGAGCCCGCCAGGATCAGGAAGGGCTTGTTGACGAAAACGCTTTTCAGGTTGGTCAGGAACTCGACCTTATCCTCGCTCCCGAAGTTCTTCTCCTCCACCCCCAGGAAGGTGATCACGTACATGGCCGCGCCTACGGCGCCCGCGATCAGGGCGTATCTCCGGTACCCGGGAATCCCTCCTCCCATGGCCTGGACCACCACCGGGGCGGCCGCTCCGGCGATAAGGGTGCCCGCCAGGGCCAGGGACATCCTCCAGGCCGTAACGGAGGAGCGCTCGTCGGCGTCCTCGGTCATCGAAACGGTCAGTGCGCTGTAGGGGATGTTGACCACCGTCTGGGCGGTGCAGAACAGGATGAAGGTGATCCCCGCGTAGGCCACCCGCGCGGGGGCGGAAAGTTCAGGGCCCAGGAACAGCAGGAAGAAGGTGAGCCCGAAGGGCAGGGCCCCGAGGAGGATCCAGGGCCGCTTGGAGCCCCAGCGGGTCCGGGTACGGTCGACGATGGAGCCCATCATGGGATCCGAGACGGCGTCCCAGATCTTGGAGACCAGCATCACCGTCCCCGCAGCGGCGGGGGGAATACCGAAGGCGTCGGTGAAGAAGAAGATGAGGAACATGGTCACCGTCTGGCCCATGATGCTGTACCCAAAGTCCCCGAGGCCGTAGGAGAGCTTGGCCCGGATGCCGAGTTTTCCGTTCATGGACCGCATGATACACTGCAAACCGAAAGGACGCCAGAAGCATGAAGATGCGCACCTGGAAACCAGGACCCCTCTCGGAATCCCGGCCGGAACGGCCCCGGCCCTGGTTTCTGGGCCTGGCCGCCCTCCTGGCGCCCGTATATATGAAACTCTCCCTGCGGATCCGCTCCGTCCGGGTCGAGGGGGCGGAGATCCTGGGCGGCCAGTACGAATCCGCCCGGCGCGGACGGTCCCGGTTCCTGGTGGCCTTCCGCCACCCCGGCGACGCGGATCCCCACCTGGCCTTCTGGTTCCTCCACGTCCGGCTTCCCCGGGAGCTGGGCCGGTCCCGCCGGGACTTCGGTGGCCGCTTCGTCGCCGGCGCGGAGATCCCCC
>JBGSPT010000171.1:0-4249 GCA_041738475.1 Treponematales bacterium | reverse complement strand
GGATCCGGAGAAGGGCTCCTAGATCTTCCACGGGTGGCGTTTCGGCGGGATCTGACATAGTATGGCTCGACAAGTGGGGAAATGGCGGACCGAAGCATGATCGACTCGAAGGAAAAATCAACCGGGCTTTCCCCGGCGGAGGGGATCGCCCTGGCCCTGGGCGCCGGAGCCTCCTACGCCCTCCTGGGGTTGGGCATCAAGAAGTCCGCTGCGACCCTTCCCTCCCTCGAGACCGTGACCCTGGGACTCCTTGCGGGGAGCCTTCTGCTCGTGCCCGTGTTCCTGGCCTCCGGTTCCGGCCTGGCCTGGGTACTCTCGGTCCGGGGAGCCCTGACCGCCGCCCACCTGGGCTTGCTGACCACCGCCCTGCCCTATTTTCTCTTCGGCCGGGCCCTGGGGATCCTCCCCATGGGCTGGGTCTATACCCTGGGCCTCTCGGAGCCCCTGGTGGCGGCCCTCCTGGGCATCCTCTACCTCCGGGAAACCCCGAGCCCTGCGGCCCTGGCGGGGATAGCCCTGATGACCGTCGGGCTGGCCGTGTCCGGCGCCGCGGCGTCGGGAAACCGTACTTCGACCCGGAAGGATGGATCTCCCGGAAACACCACGGAGAGCACGGAGAAGAGCCGTTGAGCGACGAAGCCCCGCGGGCTGAATCCAAGCTGTTTTAATTCCTGATCCATCCTGTACATCCTTCTCGAATCCTGTTTATCCTGTCCACGGGTTTGCCCGAGACCGGCTTGTCTCTGTGTCTTCTGTGCCTCTGTGGTGAACTCCTTTATATAACCTCTTTCCTCTCCCTCCATTGCCTCAAACCTCACCCTGGAGTACAGTATTCCTACGAGGACGACCGTGGATCCCATATTCGACCGTTTGGAAAACCTGCTCAAATCCCTCTGGAACCAGGATCGAGACCCCTTCCAGGGGGACCGCTCCGCCGAAGGCCGGGTGCGCCCCTCCTCGGGGGACTCGGACTACTCCGACGCCATGGACGAGCTGAACGCCTTCCTGAAGGACGACCGGGAAGCCCAGGAGCGCCTGGAGGCGGAGCGTCGGCGCCGGGCGGAGGAGGAGGAGGAACGCAGGGCCAGGTCGAGGTATTCCTCCGGAGCCTCGGGCCGGGCCGCGGGCTCGGATCCCTCGGTCCGTCTCGCAGGGGACTACAGGACCCTGGGCTTGAGCTTCGGAGCCCCCATGGCGGAGGTCAAGGCGGCCTACAAGCGCCTCTTGAAGCAGCACCACCCGGACCGCCACGGCGCGTCCCCGGAAGCCCAGAAGAAGGCCACCGAGTTCTCCGCCCGCCTCAACGAGGCGTACGCCCGGATCGAGTCCTGGACAAGCACCGGAAAACTTCCGGAATGACCGCTACCCGCAAGCTTTGGAGTCAAGAACGACCGATATACGCCGAAAATCGTAGAGAGACCGTATGGGAGGGAGAGACTAGATGACCCAGAATCCGCTGACGGCGTATCGGGAAACCCGCGTAAAGACGGCCAGCCCCGGCCAGCTCATCGTCATGCTCTACGACGAGGCGGTCAAGCAGTGCGACATCGCCCTGGAGATCTTCGGCAAGGACCTCAAGAAGCACCCCCAGTATATCGAGGGAGCGCACAAGGCCCTCTCCAAGGTGCAGGACATCATCACTGAACTGACCGCCGCCCTGGACTTCGAGTCCGGCGGGGAAATCGCCCAGAACCTCTTCGCCCTGTATCTCTTCTTCAACCGGGAGCTTTTGGCGGCCAACATCGACAAGGACGGCTCCAAACTCCGGTCCATCCGCGACATGCTGGGAGAGCTCCGGGGCGCCTGGGCGACCGCGGCGGCCCAGACGGCGGGCAGCGGAACCGAAGCCCGAGCGGGCGTCAACATAGCCGGATAAGGGCGGACCCGTGGCCCTGACCGAAGCCGCCCTCGAGGAGCGCAAGGACCTGCTTCGGCGCTTCCGCGACCTGCTGCAGAAACAGCGGGAGAAATTCAGCCGCTACCTCGAGGTCCTGGACCGCCAGAAGACCGACATCGAGTCCGGGGACGTGGACGCCCTGGTGGCCCACGTGGAGCTGGAACAGGGGATCGTCGGAGAGATTTTCGCGTTCCAGAAGGTGATCGACCCCCTGGAAGACCTCTACCGCGCGGCCTACCCCTCCGCGGCGGAGGACGACATCCCGGCTCTCAAGGCCACCCTGGAGGACCTGAAGACCGAGGTGGTCCAGAGGAACGACGAGAACCGGAAACTCCTCAAACAGCGGATGGAGATGCTCCGCCACGAGATCATGAGCGTCAACAGCCCCTACGCCAAGAAGCGAAGCGTCTATGCCGACGCCGGCGACGCGGGGCTGGTCGACTTGAAGGGCTAGGCGATAACGGTTTCCGGCGATTTTTGACAGGATGAACAGGATTAAAACGGATAGACAAGATAATCCCTTATTGAAGATAGAATTCATGCTTTTCAAGTATCCTGTTCATCCTTTCTTCATCTTGTTCATCCTGTCAGAATTATGAGAAAATCGTACCCATGCTGCACCCTGTAACCAAGAAACAGAACAACTCCCGCATGTGCTTCGTCTGCGGACTCTCCAACGACCACAGCCTGAAAGCCGCCTTTTACGAGACCGAATCGGGGGAGCTCGTCGCGAAGATCCAGCCGACGGAACTGCACCAAAGCTACCCCGGCAGGATGCACGGGGGGATCGCCGCGGCCATCCTGGACGAAACCATCGGCCGGGCCATAGCCGTAGGCAAGGACGACCAGGTCTGGGGCGTAACCGTGGAACTGACCACCAAGTACCGCAAGCCCATACCCCTGGACCAGGACCTGTGGATCATCGGCCGGGTGACCAAGGACGGTTCCCGCTTTTTCGAAGGCTCCGGGGAGATCGTCCTTAAGAGCGGGGAGACGGCGGTTTCCGCGGTCGGACGGTATCTGAAGGTCCCCATCGACAAGATCACCGATGCCGCCATGGACGAGAAGGACTGGTTCCTCCACCGCCATGCCGGGGACCCGGAGGAGATCGAAGTGCCCGGGCGCTAGGGCGACGAGGCGTGCGAACTTGCGGGCCCGCGGAAACCGGCCTATAGTTCAAGCACCACGGGGGATGTATCGGATGAGATCGGCTCCGTTCAGGATGCTCTGCGCCGCTGCGCTCCTGGCCTCCTTCGCTTCGCCCTGCGGGGAAGCCCAAACCGGCCCCGTGATCTGGGGGCTCGTTCCCAACGCCCCGCCGACCACCTACGTGGACGCAGCCGGCAAGCCTACGGGCTTTTTCGTGGAGCTGTATTCCCGGATCATGGACGAGCTCGGCATCGAATATGAGTTCCGCATAGCCTCCTTTCAGGAACTCTACCCCCGCATGGTTTCCGGGGAGATAGACTTCTTCACGACCCTGCTTAAAAACCCCGAGAGGGAAGCCCTGTTCGTGTTCCCGGATCAGGGGATATCCGCGGGTTGGAGCCAGCTTTTCGTGGCCCACGGCACGGTGCTGCAATCGGTCCTGGACCTCCAGCACAAGAAGATCGGGGTCGTGACGGACGACAGGAACGGAGCCAGCTTCCACGAGTACATCGACTCCCTGGCCATCCCCTGCGAAATCGTGGAATATCCGGACTTCGACCAGCTCGTCCTGGCCGTGACCGAGGGCGAGGCCTTCGGCGGGGTCCAGAGCAGCTGGTTCGTTTCCGCGGAACGGCGGGTCCAGCCCACCACCGTGGTCTTCGCGCCCTTCAAGGCCTATCCGGTGCTGTCCCGGCGCAGCGCCCGGCGGCCCGAGTTCGAAGCCGTCAACGCGAGATTCGCCCGGCTGGTCGCCGATCCCGATTCCTATTACTTCGAACTCCAGCGGAAGTGGCTGGGCCACGAACGGACCGAGACGACGGTGATACCGGCCTGGCTGATTGCCGCTTCGGCCACGCTCCTGGCCGCGTCGGTCCTTTCCGCCTTCGCGATACGGACCTTGACGGCCCGTCTGCGAAGGGTCAACGCGGACCTGGAGCGGAAGGTGGAGGAACGCTCCGCCCGTCTCACCCGGAGCGAGAAGCTGGCCGCCCTGGGCAACCTGGCGGCGGGCCTTGCCCACGAGCTCAATTCCCCCCTCCAGACCCTTCGGTTCGCGGCGGAGGGCCTCGCGGAGGAGGAGGTGTCGGCACCCCTCTCCGAAGGGGAATCCGCCCTGGTGGAGACCATCCTCGGGGCGGCCCGTTCAGCGCGGCCCGCGGCCCGGGCGGACACCGGTACCCTGCGGGAGATCCTGGCCCCCCG
>JBGSPT010000152.1:0-7423 GCA_041738475.1 Treponematales bacterium | reverse complement strand
ACTGGGCAGGACGGGCCTGTCGACCCGTCCCCTGGCGGGCTCCCTGGTCCGGGTGCCCGACGCGGGGGTCTTGTTGGCCGCCGACGAATCCGGATTCCTGGTCGCATTCGATGCGGACGGGAAGATCCTATGGGATCTGCGTACAGACAACCGCGGGGACCCCCGGGGCTACCCGGTCACCCTGAAGGGCACGGCGTACTACGCGGGGAACGTCGAACTGGTTGCCGTGGACGGGGCTACGGGAACCCCCTTGGCCCGGCGGAAGTCGGAACCGGGTTCGGATCCGGGAACCCGGCCGGCGCCGTTCTCGGATTCCATCCTCCTTCCGACCGCGGCCGGAATCGACGTGCTGGATCCCCGGACCCTGGAGACGAGGACGACGATTCCCCTGGCCGCGGGCCCCGGCACCTTGCCGGTCCAGCGGGATTCCTTCGCCCTGGTTGTGGACCGGCAGGGGACTCTCCTCCTGGTGGATCCCGTGTCCGGCGCTGTCCAGGCGAGCACCCCCACCGGCGCCAGAGGGTACTCCGCGGTATCCCCCCGGATTCTCGAGGAAAAGGCCTGTTTCGCGGATCCCACGGGGCTGGTGGTGATGGTGGATCTGGAGAGGATGGCGGTGCTATGGGAGCGCCGCCTCGGCGTGTCCGTGGTGACGGACCTGGAGCTGGCCCGGGAAGGCGTCATAGCCTACGGGAGCGGAACCCTCTTCGGATACCGCCTTTCCGGCGAGACCCTCATGAGCCCCGTCCCCGGGGTCAGCGCCCCGCCCCTCCTGGCCCGGGGTTCGGTGTATTACGGGACCGAGAAGGGCGAGATCGTGGCGGCCCAGGCGGATCCCTGGCGGGTACGGGGTACGATCCTCCTGGGGGACGTGCCCAGCGCCCGCCCCCTCCTGGTGGGGGATACGCTCTACGTGGGGACCCGGGGCGGGAAGCTGGTACGGATCGACGTGACCGAGCTTCCCCGGTAGGCCGGCCCCCGGGCGCCGGGTCGTCCGCTATCCCCGCTCCAATTCCAGGGTCCGGGTGACGGCGTCGCAGACCTCGGGGGGCCCGAAGTACTGGATGGCCCCGGGGAACCGGTAGGCGGTCCGTACGGCCCAATCCTCCCGTTCCGCGGCGAAGCCCTTGAAGGGCCTGCCCTCCAGTTCGACCAGGGCCTTCCGGATGACAGGCTTTTGGGATCCGTGGCGGCGCTCCAGGTTCATCATCAGGGTGAGGGGCGCGCCTCCGGCGGTCCAGTCCTCGGCCTTGGCGGTGAGGTTTCTCACAGAGGAGATGTAGCCCGTGAGCCCCGAGGCGATCAGGGCGAAGGCCGTGAATCCCAGGGAGTAGCAGTAGTCCGCGTCGAAGTTGGAAGGGAAGGCGCAGCGGCCTTCGTACCCGAAGAAATGGTTCTGCCAGCTGAACTTGCCCTTGTAGGTCCCCGCGGCCTTCCGCTCCGCAAGACGCGCCTCGACCAGGGCTATGAGGAGCTTTTCCGTCTCGATTCGGGAGACCTGGACGTTGCCGTGGGGATCCCGGTCCATGATCAGCTGAAGCTTGATGTCCCCGGGCAGGCTGCGATAGAGGGCGGCGGACTCGGGGGAAAGGCGGGAGGCCACGAACTCGACCCGGGCCGCGGGATCGGTCAGGGCGGCGAAGTCCGCGGCCTCGGCTGCCAGGAGGTCGTTCAGCTGGGAGATCAGGGCCTTGAACTCCGGGATGAACTCCACCAGGCCCTCGGGGACCAGGACGACCCCGAAGTTTTCCCCCTTCTCCGCCCGGGCCGCCACGGCGTCGCAGATGTAGTCGGTGATCCGGGCCAGGGTCCAGCCCTTGGCTTCGACCTCCTCGGACACCAGGGCGATGTTCGGACGGCACTGTAGCGCGCACTCCAGGGCGATGTGGCTGGCGGACCGTCCCATCAGCTTGATAAAATGCCAGTACTTGCGGGCGCTGGCCGCGTCCCGCTCGATGTTTCCGATGAGTTCGGAGTAGGTCTTGACAGCCGTGTCGAACCCGAAGCTGGTCTCGATGTACTCGTTCTTGAGGTCCCCGTCTATGGTCTTGGGTACCCCGATGACCGAGACGCCCTGGCCCCGGGCCGCGAAGAACTCGGCCAGGAGGGCGGCGTTGGTGTTGGAATCGTCTCCGCCGATCACGACCACCGCGTCCAGACCCCGGTTCCGGACCGCCGCCGCGGTTTTATCGAACTGCTCGGGACTCTCGATCTTGTCGCGGCCCGAACCGATGATGTCGAAGCCCCCGGTGTTTCGGTAACGGTCCATGAGGTCCGCGGTGATCTCCACGGCCTTGTCGTTCACCAGTCCCCCGGGGCCCCCGGCGAACCCGATCAGGCGGGATTCCCGATTGCCTTTTTTAAGGCCGTCGAAGAGGCCGGCGATCACGTTATGTCCTCCCGGCGCCTGGCCTCCGGAGAGGATGACACCCACCGTGAGTCTTCGTCTCATGCCGGGATTCGACCCTTCCACGAACCGGGCTACGGGTTTGCCGAAGGTCTTGGGGAACAGCGCCCGAATCCCCTCGGAATCCCGCGACCCTTCGGCAGACGCGGCGGACCGTGCGGGTTCTCCGAACGTGACGGTCATTCGGTCGACGCCGCCGCGCAGGACCGCGGGAAGCTTCGGTTCGTAGTTGTAGCGCAGTTTCTGGAGGGGGGATTCATCCATGGGGTGCTCCTTCCGTCGGAATATGACTCTGCCGGGCCGCCCTGGGGAGCCCGGCGGAATTTCCGCCCTGAGTCTATCGCAACGGGTGAGGATAGGGAAGTCTCGGACTTACGTGGAGGCCGGTTCCTTGGACAGGTCCTTGATCTCATCCGGGGTCATGGGCCGGAGGATTCTTACCCCGGTTTCCGCGGTCCTGGCAATCAGGTCCTTTCCGTCTGGCGTCCTCATCCCCACGATCTGGACGACCGGGAAGCGGGGATTCTCGGGGTTGACGTCCACGACTTGTGCGGGCTTTCCGTTGGTCAGGAGGACGTAGGACCCGATGGGGTAGATCGACAGGGAATAGACCAGGGCCCGGATCACCGTGTCGTCGTATTTCTTGCCTTCGTTCTTCAGCAGGTCCACCATCCCGGAGTAGCCGTCCCTGGCTTCCTTGAAAGGCCGGCTGGCGGTCACGGCGTCGAAGGAACAGGCGACGGCGATGATCCGGGAATACAGGGATATCTTGTCCCCCGCGATGCCCCGGGGGTACCCGGTTCCGTTCATCCTCTCGTGGTGCTCCAGGGCGGCAAGGCTGACCGCCAGGGGGACCTGCTTTTCCTTGAGCACGTTGTACCCCAGGATGGGATGGGCGGTAATTGACTTACGCTCCTGGGGGCTGAGCTGGCGGCTGGCCATGTACAGCTGGGGAGGCAGGCGCACCATCCCTATCTCGTGGAGGAGGGCCGCCGTGCCCAGCTCTATGAGCCGATGGTTCGGAAGCTTGAGGGCGGCGCCCACCACGATGGAGAGCACGGTGGTGCGGGTGGAGTGGGAGACCAGATAGTTCGAGTGGGGCTGGATCAGGGACTGGACCCGGAGTATGAATCGCCGGTTCTCCGAGATGACTTCGCAGAGGGACTTGATGCGGACGGAAATTTCACCCAGCACGAGCTCGTTCTTCGTGACATAGCGGTCGTAGACGGATTCCACGAAGGCCGCGAACTGCTCGTAGAAGCCCCGGACCGTCTCGAGCCGTTCCCCGTCCCCGGCGTTCACGGCGACCACGGGGTTTCCGTTTTCCGCGGAGGCTTCCCCCTCGGAGTCCGCGTCCGGGATGATCTGCTGGGGGACTCCCTCGGTGTACACCTTCCGGTATCCCCATTCGATCAGGTGATTGATCAGGGTCCGGGTGACGGGGGTTTCCGTGCTGAGAAGGATGTAATCCTGGTCCAGAAGGACAGGTTTGGAGAAGTAGGTATCCGGCTCAAGGTCCTTGACGGGTATCTCGTTCATGTTCCCCATTGACCCCCCGAAACCTTCATACTAGACTACCGTCTGGGTTTCCGGCAAGGCTGATTCGCAAGACATCCTGCGTTTTGGATTAGCTCATCCCGCATACCTTTCGGAGCGTTCCCGGATGAAGTTTAAGACAATTTTCTATCTTTTCAACGCCGTCGTGGCGTTCTCCTTCCTCTTCATATTCCTGTTCCCCCTGTTTATCCTGGGAGGGGAATACGCGGCGGGGTTCTGGAAGTCCAACTGGTTCCTGGGGGCCTTTTTCCTGCTCATCCTGGGAGCCCTGAACGGCTTCTTTCTGTCGAACTGGAAGCTGTTCCAGCTGGTGGAGCGGGAGGACTGGGCCGCCCTGACCTCCTGGCTGGACACTAGGATCTTCGAGAAGGGTTCCCTGCGGGCCCAGTATGTAAGGCTCTACGTGAACGCGGCCATGCTCCGCTCGGACCTGGCGGCCATCGACCGGCTGGAGGCCAGGCTCCGGGAGAAAAAGCCCGCGCTCCTGCGCCGCCTGGCGGTCCTCTTCGGCGTCGGATACCTCCTGCGAAACGACGCGGACGCATCCCTGGCCTTTTTCGAACCCTTCCTGGAATCTCCCGAGGTCGAAGCCCGGGGCTGGCTCTGGCTGGACTATTCCTTCAGCCTGGTCCTGCGCGGCCGCGCCTCGGAAGCCCTGCCCTGGCTCCGGAAGGCGGCGGGGCGGAAGGATCCCGTGCTTGCCCTGCTGTCCGGGTATATGACGGCCAACCTCGTCGCTCCCGCCTTGGCCTCCGAAGCCGACCGCTCCGCGGCACTCTCCGCCGCGGAAGGTTTCCGGGATGGCCTTCGGAAGAAGTTCGATCCGGAGCGTTGGAGCCGGGAAGTCGAGAAGGCCAAGAACGACGTGCATGTGGTGATCCTGTCCCGCCTCATCGATGACGCCGGACGCTGGCTCTTTGACCGCCCCGCGGGGCCGGCGGCGGCTCCGGGCACCGTCGGCGGACTCTAGCCTCGGCCCCTTGGGAGGGTAAGGATTCCCCCCGGTACCGCCGAGAATATAAACCGGATGAGACTCAAGCGATCCTTCCTCCCCGTCCTCTTTTTGGCCGCGACCGCGGCCGTCGCGCTGCCCGAACCCCTGGTGCACGTGGTCCAGAAGGGCCAAACCATCTACGGCATAGCCCGGACCTACGCGGTATCCTACGAGTCCATCCTGGCGGCTAACGGGATCGAGGATCCCCGCAAGGTCCAACCCGGGACCCGTCTGGTGATTCCGGCCTCCCACAGGGTGGCCAAGGGCGAAACCCTCTACGGAATCGCCCGGACCTACGGCATTCCCCTGGAGAACCTGCTTCGAGTAAACAAGCTTTCTTCGAGCTCGATGATCAAGCCCGGCGATCTCCTGGTGATCCCCGGGGCGGCCGCCGCGGTTCCCGCGATACCGCCCTCCGGAAGCGTCCCCGGTCCGGCTACAGGCTCATCCGGGGCCTCCGTCCCTAAGCCCGGACCCGCCTCAAGCGCGGACGTCCCGGCCAAGCCCGCTGACAAGCCCGCGGTCAAGCCGCCCGCGAAACCACCGGCCGGCGGATCCTGGCCTTCCTCCGGGGAGGCGGTGTACCTGGACGGGAAACTCTTCGGCGTCGGCATACGGGCCCAGGAAAACGCCCCGATCCGCACGGTCCGGTCCGGGACGGTCATCTCCGCGGGGCCCTTCCGCGGCTACGGCCGCGTCGCCTTCGTGCAGGCCAAGGACGGCCTGGTGTATGTATACGGCGGAGCCCAGAACCTTTCCGTGCGGATCGGGGAATCCGTGCGTTCCGGAGCCGAGATCGGCCGGGCCGGTATCGACCTAAAGGAAGGTAGGCCCATCGTATACTTCCTGGTGTTCAAGCAGGGGAATCCTCTGGATCCCGCAAAGGTTCCCAGGGAATGAGAAAAGCGGGTGAAGAATTCGAAAAAAACAGGAATAAAAATTGATAAAATGTAAAAATGGAGTAAAATATAGCTTGCTTTTTTTGTCAGCTGCGATATATTCAACCTCACTCTAGGGGACACACCCAACTCGGCCGTCCTCCGGGGTGGATACCAGGAAGGGAGCGAACATGAGTGAGAGCGCCTTCCCGATGCGAACCGTCGCAAAGAAAAAAAAGACGACCCCCGCCTTCATACTGAAGAAACACAAGAAGCTGAAACACCCCAAGGAAACGGATCCCCTTGCCCTCTACCTGAAGCAGATCTCCCGGTACCCCCTTCTCACCGCGGAAGAGGAGCTGGCCCTGGGGGAACGGATCGTCCGGTCCCGGGCACTGGTCCAGCGGATCGACCAGGAGGAAAACCTCGGGAAGATTCCCGTAAAGCGCCTGGCGGAGCGCGCGGAATCGGATCGGGAACTCGTCCACTGCAAAAACCGGATGATCTCCTCGAACCTTCGGCTGGTCGTCTCCATCGCGAAGAACTACCAGCACCGCGGGCTGTCCCTCCTTGATCTCATCGACGAGGGGAACATCGGCTTGATCGAGGCCGTGGAGCGCTTCGATTATACCCGGGGCTGCCGCTTCTCGACCTACGGAACCTGGTGGATCCGGCAGGCCATCATCAAGAGTCTCGCCGACAAGGGCCGGGTAATCCGCATCCCCATCCATATGCTGAACACCATCAAGAAGTGCTATTTTGTGGCCAAGCAGCTGACCCAGGAGCTAGGGCGGGATCCGAACCCCGAGGAACTCGCTGAAAAGCTCGGAATGGACTCCCGGAAGGTCAAGGAGATCATGAAACTCTCCCAGGAGACGGCCTCCCTGGACACCACCGTGGACGAGGACAACGTCACACACCTGTCCGACCTCATCAAGGACGAGACGGCGGTGGAGCCCTTCGAGGAAGTGTTTTCCATGACCCTCCAGGACACCCTGGGCAGTGTGTTGAAGAACCTGAACCAGAGGGAGATGACCATCATCACCCTCCGCTACGGTCTGAACGGCGAGGGGCCCCGTACCCTGGAGGAGACCGGCAAGATCCTGGGAATCACCCGGGAGCGGGTCCGGCAGATCCAGGAAAAAGCCATCCAGAAGCTCAAGGAACTCCAACAGCTGTCGGAGTATCAGGATCAGTGTTGAGCGGTTGTCGGTAGACGGTGGACAGTGGACGGAAGTGAATCAAGAATTCCGATTCCGGTCCACGCCTATACGTTGACATTCGCGGATATCTGAAGCCGTTTCCGTTCACAGTCCACCGTCCACTGTTTACCTCAATTTCCCCGCCAGCTCCGCATACCCCCGCTTTTCCGCGATATCCGCCGCCGTGTCCCCCGCGGAGTTCCGGGCACCCCTGTCCGCGCCCAGGCTCAGAAGGAGCTCCGCCGCCGGAGCGTTCCCCGACTGGGCCGCGTAGTGCAGGGGCCGATTGCCCAGGAGGTCCCGGGCGTTGACGTTGGAGGCCGACACGAGGGCGCCTAGGGCTTCCGCGCCCGCGGCGACGGCCAGGGAAAGGGGCGAGTTGCCG
>JBGSPT010000133.1:0-26252 GCA_041738475.1 Treponematales bacterium | reverse complement strand
TCCATCTGCTTCCACGAATTTCCGCCGTCTGCCGCATAACCGCATTCCGTCTACAGGCCTCCCCCAAAGGCCCGGACAGGATCAACAGGATACCCATAGGATGGACAGGATGATACGGGAGATGGTCGGGCCGGCCGAGGCGCGGAACGGCCTGTCTCAGGCAGAGCGGCGCCCCCCCCCACATTCTCATCATGTTCATCCGCTCTCCATCCTGTTCATCCTGTCTATTCCTTTTCTGAAACTCAATCAGGGAATCCTCCAAAAGGGATCCTCGTCCCCGTAGCGGCGGAGTTCCGCAGCCTCCTGGGCATGGCCCAGGGAGATGGACGCGGAACCGTCCAAATCCGCGATGGTCCGGGATATGCGCAGGATGGAGTGCATGGCCCGGGAGGAGAGGCCCAGGGATTCGGACTGCCTGTCAAGAAAATCCGCTGTTCCGGAGTCCACGGGGCAGTACCGCTCCACAGCCCCCGCCGGAATACGGCCGTTGACATCGAATCCGAGGCCTCCGTACCTCACCTCCTGGATCCGGCGGGCCGCTTCGACTCTGCGGCGCACGGCCGACGAAGATTCCTCCTTCTCCAGGAGATCCCGGAACGGCGCCGGCTTGACCGGAATCCGGATATCGATCCGGTCCATGAGGGGGCCGCCCAGTTTCTTCCAATACCGTCTGAGATCCTGGATCGAGCATAGACAGACCGCGCCGGGCCTGCCCAGGGACCCGCAGGGGCAGGGATTGGCGGCCAGGACGAGCTGAAACCGCGCCGGAAACGAAAGGGTCGACTCCGCCCGGGCGATGGATATTCTCCCCTCCTCCGCGGGTTCCCTGAGGGCCTGGAGAATGTCGGAGCGGAACTCGGGAGCCTCGTCCAGGAACAGCACCCCTCCATGAGCCAGGGAGATCTCCCCGGGCCGTACGAACCGGCCTCCCCCGACGACCCCCTCCGCGGAAGCCCCGTGGTGGGGGCTGCGAAAGGGGGGTCTGCGGATCAGGCCGAAGCCGGGGCGGAGGATCCCGGCCAGGGAGTGGATCTGGGTAGCCTCCACCGCGGTCTTTCCCCTCAGGTCGGGCAAAAGGGTCGGAAGCCTTCGGGCCGCCAAGGTCTTCCCGACCCCCGGGGGTCCGAACAACAGGACATGGTGACCCCCCGCCGCGGCCACCTCCAAAGCCCGGCGGAGCTGGGGCTGGCCCCTGATATCGGAAAAATCCCCCGCGGGGTCGACGGCGTCCCGAGCCGTCGGGGTCTCCGCGGTCCGGGAATCCCCATCCGGATCCGCAGAGGCGCCGGCGCATTCCGGGTACGCCGCACCATCCGCGAGGGCCTCGGCTGGGGGGAAGAGGACGCAGAACTCCCCAAGGGAGGAAATGCCTCGCACCCTCCCCCGGCCCAAGGACCTGGCTTCCGCAAGATTGTCCCGGGGGACCGCGAAATCCTCGACACCCGCCGAAAGTCCCGCAGCCACCGCGGAAAGGGCGCCTCGGACTGGGCGGATTTCCCCGCCAAGTCCGAGCTCTCCCAGGGCCAGCACAGGTCGCCCGGCCTCCGGGACCTGGCCGCTCTCGGCAAGGATCCCCAGGGCGATGGGCAGGTCGAAGGAGGCACCGGACTTTCGGAGATCCGCCGGAGCCAGGTTGACCAGGACCCGGTCCAGGGGAAAATCGAACCCCGCGTTCCGGATCGCGGAGCGGACCCTGTCCCGGGATTCCCGGACCGCGTCGTCGGGCAGGCCCGTCAGGTCGAAGGCCGGAAGCCCCCTGCGTATGTCCACCTCCACCCTTACCAGCCCGCCCTCGAATCCGGTCGGCGCGAACGCGTACACCTCCATGGAGTCCTCCGGCCGGATACCGCCCTGAACCGGTCCGGACGCTTGCGCCGGCGGGTCGACGCATCCCGCGGGTTCCAGCAGACCGGGCGGTTTCGTGAAACTTCTCTTTGGGAACTCTCGGCGATTTTAGCGGAGGCGCTTGCGGGCGACCATGACCGCAAAGGCCGCGCCGTACAGCAGGGTCGGAAGGTTCGAGAGAAGCAGCACGGCCAAGGGAACTCCTGGGGCTACCAAGGGGCCCTCGGGTATCACCCCGAACCGGAACAACAGGCCGTACAGGATATCCGCGTATCCGGCCACGGTTCCCACCACCATCAGCATCCAGGCGAGATCCCGCGTACGGGACCAAAGGATGATGGCCAGGAACGTCGTCACGGCGGTCACGGTCAGACGGGAGACGAGCAGGATGGGGGCCGCGGTATCCATGTCCATATACTACTCCCTAGGGCTCCGCCGGTAAAGCCGAGACCCCGCCTATTCCGAAGGCTCCTGCGATCCGGAAGCTTCCTACAGCGTGTTCTTGTACAGGAACCGCTTGATCTTACGGGTGCTTGTCTTCTCGAACTCGGTTTCGCGGATCTTGAAATCGACCACCTTCATGTACTGGGGCAGGGCCTTGTTCACCCGCTGTACTTCCGAGCGCAGCAGGGAGCGGACGAATTCCTCGTCGGCCTCATGTCCGGGAAAGGCCGCCCGGACCGCGTCGTAGTTCGGGAAGCAGAGGGCTATTACGTCCTCTCCGGAATGACCCTCGGACCGGCCGCGGCCCAGGATCAAGACTTCCGCGACCCACGGCGAATCCGCGAATTTCTGCTCGATCTCCTCGGGATAGACGTTCTTCCCTCCCTCGGTGACGATCAGGTCCTTGGACCTGCCGGTGATGAAGATGAAGCCCCGGTGGTCGATCCGGCCGAGATCTCCGGTGCGCAGCCACCCGTCGGCGGTCAGGATCCTGGCGGTCGCTTCGGGGGCATCCAGGTATCCCTTCATGAGGGAGGGGCTTCGAACCTGGATCTCTCCGTTCCCGTCCGGGCCCGCGTCCGCGATCCGGACTTCGGTGTTCCAAACCGGGACTCCCACGGAGCGGTTGTCCTTAAACATGGGAAGGTTTACGGAAATCAGGGGGCCGTTTTCGCTCATGCCGTAACCCTGGACCATACGGAGTCCCAGGGCGTCGAAGAAATGGGCCGTAGCCTGCAGGAGTGGGCCTCCCCCGGATACGCACAGGCGAAGGGACGCAAGACCGGCCTTCCGCCGCAGGAAGCCCAGGAGAGGTCTCCCCGCATCCAGGCCGCAGTCCACGGTCAGGAAACGGGCCGCACCTATGAGCGCCCGGAGAGCCGCCGCCGCGGGGGCCGCCAGCTTGCGGAGCTCCCCTTCGATCCCCGCCCGGATCTTGTCGAACAGAAGGGGCACCCCGATCAAGACCGTCACTCCGGACTCCCGGATATGGCGGATGACCACGGAAGGCACGATCTTTTCCACGAAGGTCACCGAGCAGCCCGCCTCCAGGGGGGCTAGGAAGGTGCACGTGGTCGCATAGGTATGATGAAGGGGCAGGACCGCCAGGATGTTGTCCCGGCGGTCCACCCGCAGGGCCCGGACCGCGGCCTCCATGTTGGCCAGGATCCCCGCGTGGGAAAGGACGATGCCCTTGGCCACCCCGGTGGTGCCGGAGGTGAAGATGACCGCCGCCGTGGATTCGGCGGGGATCGAGTCGGGATCCGGGAGTTCAGCGGCGGGCGGCTCCGCCAGGATCCGCCGATAGGACCGCTCCGAGGCTGCGCCGGAGGCCGCGCCGTGGTTCTCGGCGTCGATGTTCAAGAGGACAATACCGGCGGTCCCGGACGCCGAGGCGGCGGCCAGCGCCTTCTCCCGGAGCCGCCCGGAATAGACCAGGGCGCGGGCGGAGGAGGCGGCAAGGACGTTCGCGGCGCCCACCTCGTCCATCGCCGTGTCCAGGGGAACCGCCACGAGTCCCGCGGCGACCGCGGCGAAATAGCATATGCACCATTCGGGCCGGTTCTCCGCATAGATTGCGACGGGCGCGCCCGGGCCCAGGCCCGAGGACAGAAAGAATCGGGACAGGGCGAGCGCCCGGGATTCAAGCTCCCGGAAGGAGAGGGTTTCGTAGCCCTCTTCCTCGCCCGCGGGGCGTGCCCGGAAGGCAGGAGCGTCCCCGTAGGAGCGGGCGATACCCGCGAGCATCTCCGCGAAATTCCGATACCGCCAGCCCGGATGCTCCGCGAAATAGGTTTTGTAATCCATGGAAAATCCCTTCCGGAGGGTCCGAAAATGCAAGCGCGGGCTCTCCGCGAATCCGCTAGATGTACGCCTCCAGATCCAGCTCCCCAGCCACGCAGGGCACGGTCACTCCCCAGTTTTCCAGGACCTTGGGGTGGATCTCCCCGAAGATCCCGACGGCGTTGCCGTTCCGGAACACTCGGGCCTGGCGGCCGGGGATGAAGCGGGGATCCTCGCAGTCCTCCACGGAGTACTCCGCGCCCAGGTAGTACAGGAGAGCCGAAACGAGGCTGGCGGCCTCGTTGTAATTGGCCTCCCCGTGGGAGGACAGGAATCCCAGGAGGGTCCGGGTGACGGTTCCGTAATTAGCCGTCCCGTCCTTGAAGGCTACCTTGCCCGCCTCGAAGGTCCTATGGGGATAGACCGCCTTCCCGGAAACGGCTTCCGACCCCATGAGGCTGGGGAGAATCGAGGGGCGGACATACTCGAAGTTCTCGGTCATGGGGTTCGCGATGCGCAGGACGCCGTCCCCGGGGATGTTCATCCGATCCACGTAATCCCGGCCCGATCCCAGATAGTTGTACACCATCTCCTGGTAGCCCATCCCGACCAGGACGGCCTTGGCCTTTCGGGCCAGGATTTCCACGGGGCTGAGCCTCCCGATGGTGAAATCCTTGGGCCGTTCGGGCTCGAAGCCGGGCATCCCGACGCCGATCATGACGTCCTCGATGATGTCCACGGGATGGAGGAAGTCGTTGCGGTATTCCGGCGGGAAGGCCGTGACGAACTGGCCGTGGGTCTCCGAGCGGACGCCCATTCGGGCCAGGGCCTCGGCCACCGCAGCCGGCGAGAGTGAGCGGCCCAGCAGGCGTCCGGCGCGAGCGGAATCCACGGAGACCGGCTTCTGAAAGTAGTACGGGAAAACCACGGTCCGGCCGAACTCCGTGGGCTCGGGATAGTCGATCGCGACGGGCTCGATGCTGTACCCCGCGTCGGCGAAGTCGCAGGCAACGATGGAGGCGGACAGGGTCACCGAAGGCAGGTCCGTGCCCGTCAGCTCCACCAACAGGTCCGTGTCCCCGACCTGGACGGCTCCGATGTCCGCGCTGTTGATGATGGGCGGATAGGACAGGACCCCCCCCCGGGAATCGGTCAGCAGGGGGTGCAGCTTTTTCCCCCGGTTGATGAAGCCGAATTCCTGGCCCTTCGGATGCTTTTCGAGAATCTCCGACAGGTTCAGGGCTTCCGTCATCTGGAGGGGCACGAAGCGGACCGAGGCCGGAGGCACGGCTTTGTAGAGTACCGGCCACTGTATGAGGGAGGTCCGGTAGATACCCATGGAGACGCTGGAACGCTTTCGGCCGAAGTTCCAGCAGAGTTTTTCCTGGGTCTGGATGGCATCCCGGAGCATGGAATCCGAGATGGGCTTTCCGGAGATGACGAAGGCGGCCATGAAGGGGCGCACCCCGAGCACGGAAGGATCCACGACCACCCTGCGGGAAGCCGGGCGGGGATCCCCCTCCCGGGAGAAGAAGGGATAGGACGGCGCGACCCCTCCCGCAAGGGTGCGGAGCTGGCGGGCGATCCCGGCGGTGGACCAGAGGTCCGGCCGGTTCGTGTCGTTCAGCTCGATCTTGAGGGTCCTCTCCTCCGGAGGCAGGCCGGGATCCGCGTCCCAGCCGTCCAGTTCGGCCTTGGCCCCCTGGAGGGCCAGCTCCAGTTCTTCGGCCGTGTACTTCCGGCCCGCCAGGTCGAAAAAGAGTTTTTCGTTGACGTCAATCTTGGGCATATCGCTATCCTCTGTCTTCCGCTAGATCTTGGCCCGTCGCAGGCGCACGCTCTCGATGTCCGGGGTGAACAGCTCCCTGAGGTCGTTCAGACCCAGGGCCATCAGGGCCATGCGGTCGATGCCGAGGCCCCAGGCCAGGACCGGAACATGAACTCCCAGGGGTTCGGTCACCTCGGGGCGGAAGATCCCGGCCCCGCCAAGCTCGAACCAACCCAGGACGGGATGTTTGATATGCACCTCCACGGAGGGTTCCGTGAAGGGGAAGTATCCCGGTACGTACTTGACATCCCGGGCGCCCGCCACCTCGACCGCGAACATCTCCAGGAACCCGAGGAGAGTCCTCAGGGTCACATCCTGGCCCAGGACGATGCCCTCGGTCTGGTAGAAGTCGGACAGGTGTGTGGCGTCCACCTTGTCGTAGCGGAAACACCGGGCCATGCCGAAGTACCGGCCCGGGATCTCCGCCTTCGGCAGGGTGCGGGCTGAAAGCACGGTGCCCTGGCTGCGCAGGACGAGGCGCCGGGTGAAGTCCCGGTCGAAGCCGTAGCCCCAGCCCCGGCTGCCGGTCTGGCCCCCGTTCTCGTGGGCCGCGGCCACGTTGGAAAGGTAGGGTTCCTCGATCTCGTTGGCGTGGGTGGGCTCCGCCAGGTGGTACACGTCGTGGATATCCCGGGCGGAGTGGAACTGGGGCATGAAGAGGGCGTCGGAGTTCCAGAACTCGGTCTCCACGAGGGATCCGTCGAACTCCTGGAAGCCCAGGGATACGAGCTTGTCCTTGACCCCCTCGAGAAATTCCACGTAGGGATTCCTGCGGCCGGGTATGACCCTGGCGGCGGGGCCTCGCACGTTGTACGCCCGGAAGCGGACGTTCTTCCAGGCTCCGGTCTCCAGCATTTCCGGGGTGAGGGCGCCCGCCTCGTCCCCGGTGATGCCCGAGTCGGAAAGCTCCTTCCGGACCGCCCCGGCCGCCTCGGTCAAGCGGTAGGCCACGGACTCGCGGTCCGCGACCCGGAAGCCCGCGTCCCCGGCCCCCCGCTTCCGGGCTATCCCGGCGACGGCGGAACGTTCCTCCGGAGATAGGGCCGCTTCCTCCAGGATTCCGCCCTCCGCCGACCTGGCCCGCTCCAGGACTTCCCGTACTAGGGCGATCCGGGGCTTCTTCCCGGGAGCATGGGACTTTTCAAACCACCCGGGATCCGCGACGGCCCGTTTCTCGGCGTCCATGGAAAGCGCCCCCTCCTTGGAAAGCAGGCCGAAGGCGGAGCCCACGTCCTTCTGCTCGAGGCCCAGGGCCGCGCAGATCTCCGGAAGGCGGGCAGGCCCCTTGTCCGTAAGATGGCGGAGGATGCGTTCTTCGGGGGTTCCCTCGGATATCCAATCGAGCCCCTGGGGGGTGAGTTCGTAGACCGTTCGGGAAACTCGGCCGGCCTCCTCGGCAAGGCCCTTCGCGGAGAGCCAACTGAAGGCCTGGTTCGCCTGCCCCTCCTTGTACCCGAGGTCCGCCGCGAGCCGGTCGGCGGACAACTCCTCGCCCGGGGCGTAGGCGCCCAGGACCTTGATCTCCAGGGGGTGCAGGGTACGCACCAGGGACTTGATATCCATACTGTGCTCCGATCGTCCGAAGGCCCGGAGGGCGGTCCGGCGGGGTTCCGTTATTCGCAGGCTATATTGTCGGAATCGGGCCCCGCGGTCAATGCGGTGGCCGTCTTTTTGACCGCCGCGCTGGATTTGCGGCCGTCCATGAGGATTTCCAGGGGCTCCTCGAACCTCAGGTGGACGCAATGGGCGGTTTTTCGCTCCGGCGCCCGGGATTTCAGAAACTCCCAATTAACGAAGGCGCCCGGGGAGGTCCAGGGCACCGTGAAGTACCCGATGTTCATGGACGTCACGTTATGGAAGAAGTGCGAGCCCAGGGAGCCCTCCACTCGGAAACCCTCCAGGTCCGCCTCCACGATCACCCGGGCGCCGGAGATCTGCATGAAGCTGACGGGGATCCCCAGCCGCCGGTCCCGGGTTCCCCACCTGCCCGGGCCGATCAGGATGTACTTCCGCTTCTCCGCCTTGAGCAGGTCGTTCAGGTCCGAGATCTCCCGGGCGATCTCCTGGGTGGTCTCGGAATCGAAGGTGTCCGGCTCCACGTAGACGATGTCCCGGATGGATACGTCCCGTCCGTTGCCCATGGCCCGATCCGTGGCCAGGACGCAGTCCCGCCGTTCCACGGTTCCCAGGTCCACGGCCACCTTGTTCGCGTTCTGGATCAGGGGCTTGATCTGGAGGAGATAGAGGGCAGGGACTCCCGAGGGCTCGTCCAGGTTGACGGCGTATTCGATCTCGATGGGGATGCCCATGCTGTTGGAGCCCACCTCCAGGACGGCCTCCACGGCCTGGGAGAAGGGAAGGGCCTCGTGTTGGAGGATGTTGGCGAAATCCAGGATGCGA
Source organism: Treponematales bacterium (assembly GCA_041738475.1). Taxonomy (GTDB): domain Bacteria; phylum Spirochaetota; class Spirochaetia; order Treponematales; family UBA12059; genus JAAYUR01. The sequence goes on along the minus strand of JBGSPT010000133.1, from coordinate 17,953 downwards.
GGGCCCCGGGCCGAAATCCCCGGAACGAGCCGACGGTCCGCCAGGTCGAAGGTGGAGGCGACAAGGGGGAACTCGGGGGTTTTCTCGGCCTCCTCTATGTCGAGCTCCGCGAGGCCCGCGTCCTCCCCGGCCAGGAGATCCGGGGAGGCCCGGTCCAGGTCCACGGCGATGAATCTTCGCTGGGAGGCGGCCACCCGATGCTCCTGTGCCACGATCTCCAGCTTCGGATACCCCGGGGCGAAGCGGAACGTATCCCCTCCCTCCACGACCCAGCGGCCCAGGCCCAGGGCTGCGTTGCACAGCCCGTCCTCGGGCTTCAGGTAGGCCACGGGATAGTAGTTGTGGGACTGGGCCGTACCGGAGATCGGAGGGTAGAACCAGCGGCCCCGTCGGGTTCCGACCACCTCCTGGATGACGATGGCCATGCGCTCCTCGTCGATCTTGTACCGGGCCGCCTCGAAGTAGGACCGGGCCTTCGGGGAGAAGAGGCAGGCGTAGATCAGGCGGATGGCGTCCTGAAGCTGCCGGAGACGCTCTTCCGGGTCCGGATGGGAGTTCGGGATCAGGTAGGTGTCGTAGATGCCCGAGAAAGGCACCATCAGCATGTCCTCGAAAAGGCCCGAGGAGCGAACCGCCAGGGGCTTGTCCGTCATGGACAGGAAGAGGCGCAGTCCCGCGGTCACCTCCGGGGAGAGGGCGCCTGCGATGAACCGGCGGCGGACTTCCTCGTACTCTCCGCCCCCGTAGGCGAAGGACCAGAGGCTGTTGGATTCCAGGAAATGTTCAAACTCGTCGATCCCGAGGAAGAGGGTGAAGGGAACCCGGATCTCCAGCTTCCCCTCCCAGGCGGGAAAGGCCATATTGTCGATGAGGCTCTTCAGGAACATGAGTCCCCTGCCCTTGCCTCCCACGGAACCCGCGGCCAGTCGGGCCATGACGTTGGAGTCCCCGCACAGGGAAACGTCGAAATTGGGGATGAGTCCCCGGCTCTTGGATCGGCGCACGTCGTCCAGGAGGCGGAGGAGGAAATCCCTCATCTCCTGGGGATCCGAGAAGTCGTCGATCCTGTAGTTCCGCAGGATCCGGGCGAAGCGAATCTCCCCCCGGGCTGTGAGCCAGGCTGAGAAATGGTTGCGCTTGCCGTGCAGAAGCAGGCTGTCCGAGGGAACCTGCAGCATGCGCTCCTCGAACTCCGCCATATTGCGCGCCCGGGCCAGTTCCGTGCCGTCGGGCCCCCGGAAGATGAAGGGTCCGAAGCCAAGGTTTTCCCGGAAGAATCCGTCCAGCTCCCGGGCCACGGAATCCGAGCCCTTCGAGATGAAGCCCGCACCGAGCCGATGGGCTTCCTTGCGTGCCTCGGTCTCGCTGGATTGGATCAGGACCGGCAGGTCCGGACTGCTCTCCCGGATGTGGTCCAGGAGCTTGAATCCCGCCCGGGGATCCTCGGCTCCGCCGCAGGAATATCGGACATCGGAGATTACCGTCAGGATGTAGGGCTCGTACCGCTCGAACAGGGCCACAGCCTCCTCGTAGCTGGTGGCCAGGAGGATCTTGGGTCGGCCCCTCATGCGGAGGACCTTGTAGGTCTCTACAAGCTGCTCCTCCTCGATAAGGGCCTGGATCTGGCGCATGACCACGGAATACAGGACGGGCAGGTACCGGGAATAGTATCGGACCGAATCCTCCACCAGGAGGACCACCCGCACCAGCCCCGTGCGGGTATCGGAGTCCACGTTCCGTAGATCCTCCACGTACTTGATCATGCCCACGAAAAGCTTGGAATATCCGTTCCAGACGAAGACCCGGTCCGCGAACCGTAGATCGGGGCGTTTGGTATCCAGGTCCGCAAGGCTGGAGTTGTTCATGGCCAGGAGGATGATCGGCACCTCCGGGCGCACGGACTTGAGATCCCGGGCAAGTCCCAGGGGGACGTCGAAGTCCATGCCAGCCATGAGGATGACCAGGTCGAAGGGGGTGGAACGGAAGGTCTCACGGGCGGATTCCGGGCTGTAGGCGCAGGTGACCCGGGGTGCGGAGGTCAGGTTGAGACGGTAGTACTCCCCGTAGATCTGTTCCGAGAGGGCCCCGTCGGTCTCCAGGATGAAGGAATCGTAGAGGCTTGCCACCAGCAGGATCTCCCGGACCCGGTACCGCATGAGGTCGTGGAAGATATTCCGGTCGCGGCGCTCCTGGTCGTAGGCCGCGACGAGCTCGTTGAAATACATCGGTAGATAGTATGTCCGGCCGCAATCCCTTCTTCAAGGGGAGGATCTGGCGGACCGCGGGAATTCGTGTATACTTTTAATAGGCCGGTCCCCGGCGGAAGATCCGACGGACCGTCCGCATCCATGTTCATCGAAAAATCTTTTCCACGGAGCCTTCCATGAGCACGGTGCACGAAAAGATCCTGAACGCGTCCCGGGACTTCATCACCCTGGTGTCCAGGGACTACATCTACGAGTTCGTCAACGAGTCCTACTGCCGGGAGATCGGTCTGGACCGCCAGGCTATCATGGGCAGGACGGTGGCGGAGGTCTGGGGAAAGCAAAAATTCGAGACCCGGATCAAGCGGCACCTGGACGAATGCTTCGGGGGATCCGAATCCCACGACATCGACCGGTTCAAGTTCGGCAACGAGGAGAAGTACGTCCATGTGGCCTACTATCCCTACCGTGAGGGGGACCAGGTCACCCATGTCATGGTGGACACCCACGACATCTCGGCCCTGAAGGATCTGCAGACCCGGATCATCAACTTCGAATACAAGGATTCCACCACGGGACTCTTCAACCGGAGGTCCTTCGACATCGTCCTGGACATGGAACTGGAAAAGGCACGGCGCTCCCAGACCGACAGGGTACGGGCGATCCTGTTCGTGAACCTCCGGAATTTCACCCAGATAAACGCCCGGTACGGCTACGAGGTCGGGGACCTCCTGCTGGAAGCCACGGGCATGCGGATCCGGGAAGCCCTTCGCGCGTCGGATTACGTGTTCCGTTTCGAGGGGAACGATCTGGCCATCATCCTGACCACCATGAAGCGCAGCACCGACCTCCCGATCGTGGCGGAGAACATCCGGGGCAAGGCCTTCTATCCCTATACCCATCAGGGGGCGGTGATAAACATCGGATGCAACATCGGAGCCTCGGTCTTTCCGGACGACGGGGAAGACAAGAAGGGCCTCGTGAAGTTTGCCCTGTCCGCCATGGAGGAGGCCCAGACCAAGAACGAGCCTCTGATCATATTCAACAAGGAGCTGCACCGGGCTTCCCTGCGGAAGGCCAAGCTACGGTCCGACATCCGGACGGCCCTGGTGGCGGAGCAGTTCGAGACCCATTTCCAGCCCATCGTGGACGTGTCGGGAACCTTGATCGGTGCGGAAGCCCTGATCCGCTGGAACCATCCGGAGATGGGCAACATCCCGCCCATGGAATTCATACCCCTGGCGGAGGAGTCCGGGGACACCATCATGATCGGCCGCTGGGTCCTCTTCCAGGTCTGCAAGCACATCAAACGGTGGAGCCGGATCCTCGGGGAGCGGTACATCTCCGTGAATCTTTCGGCAAAGGAGTTCGCCGGGGAGGGGCTCGTGGAGTACATCGACAGGGTGCTCCGCTCCGAGGGTGTTCCTCCGGCCCAGCTGAAGCTGGAGATCACGGAAACCCAGAGCATGATGGATATCGAGGACGCCATCGGGAAGATCCGCCTCCTCAAGGACATAGGAGTGGACGTCTACATCGACGACTTCGGCGCGGGGTATTCCTCCCTTGCCTATCTGAAGCGCCTGCCCGCGGGGGTCATCAAGATCGACAAGTGCTTCGTGGACAACGTCGCGGAGGACGATGAGGAGCGGGCCTTCCTGGCGGGGATGATCGGGATGATCGTGAGCAAGGACAAGCGCATCGTCGTCGAGGGGGTCGCCACCCGGGAACAGCGGGATGTCCTGGCAAGTCTCGGGGTGGAACGGATGCAGGGGTATTATTTTAGCAAGGCCCTGCCGGGAGGGGAATTCGAGTCTCTTCTCCTGAAGGGGGACCCCCGCCTTCCGGGCTAGCGGATCCGGACCGGCCGCGGACCAGATCCGCCTCCAGCCGGTATCCTAGGCCCCTTCCATCCGGAGAGCCCTTGATCCGACTTCCTTGCGGAACACGTGCACTCCTCCCCGGCTTCGAAGGAGGCTGACTCCGAACGGAACCAGCGACTCCGGGTTCCATCCCCGCGCTATCGTCCAGACGGCCAGGGTGCCCCCGGGAACCAGCAGTCGGAGGACCTCGGGGATCAGGCGATCCAGGGGCAGGAACGGGGAAGGAATGACGCCGAACAGGATGGCAAGATCGAAGCCGGCGTCCGGGTAGCCGGTGGAACCGGCGTCGACCCGCTCCACCCTCATCCTTCGGACGCCGGCACGGTCCAGTTTCCGTCTGGTCTCCTCCACCGCCGCGGGATGGATGTCGATCGCGGTGTAGACGGCACCCGGGGAGACCAGGGATGCCGCCGCCTCCGTGAAGTAGCCGGAGCCGCACCCGACCTCGAGGATCCGCCGGGCATCGGCGACGCCAGCGGCCTTCAACGCTTCCACCGGATTCATGCGCCGTGATCGAACGGGCGAGTCCAGGGCATTGAGCATCGCTCGGAACCCTCTGTCCCCCGGCGAGCCCGGCGAAGGATCCGGGAGATCCCTCCGGAGAGGATACACCGCCGTCGCGGGGCGTTCCCGGTTCGCATGGTGCTCGATCATATGGGCAATAAATGCCTTCCCCTTTTCAAGATCGCCGACCAAGCGGATCGCGCCGGCCGGGCATTCCACCGCGCAGTTCATGCAGTGAATGCACGCCTCCGAAGTCTCCCGGGGAACGCCGTCCCGGCCGGCATCCAGGTGCCCGACGGGGCATCGGGAACCGCAGAGACCGCACTTTCTGCAGGCGTCGGCATTCACCTCGATTCGCGGATACCGCCGGGCATGCCATTTCTTCTCCCGGAATACGAAGGTTGCCTTGAACCAGGCCTCCGGACCGTTGCAGGAGAGGGAGCGAAGAACCGAGCGGGGCCTAGGCAGGTACGGCAGCCTCCCGAGGAGATCCCCGAGATCGCGGACTGCGGCGGCGGCAGGCTCAAGGGGGATGTCCAGGTTCAGTTCACGGTCGAGGAACGCCCGTGTCATCCGGTGCGATGCCGCGACCTTCATGCCGGCCACCACGGTCCTGCCCCGTCGGCTAAGCGCCCCGCCGGCTTCCCGTAGAGCGATGCCCGAAGAGACCCCTCCGTAGGTTACGAAGGGAACGGCGAAGGTTCCCGATCCGGGTTCCGGCAAGGGCAGCGATCCGATCAAGTCCAGGACCGTGTAGTGAAGATGATTCGCGTACACGGGACCTCCGACCAGGAGTACGTCGTGTGGACCGAGTTCCTTCCGGAGCTTTTCCATACCGCCGGGCTCGCGAAAGGTACGAACCCGGCCCGTGACATCCGTCAGGTTGCACTCCCATCCCCGGGACAGGAGCTCGCCCCGGATCCGCTCCGCGACCCCGCGGGTGTTACCGGAAGGACTGAAAAACAGAATCGCAGCATTCATTCTTCTTCTCCTTTAATGAACATATGTTCTTTTTTATCATAAAAAAACTTCATCCCCCGAGGGCGGCCATCCCGGCCATATGGTACCTGAACAGCCGCTCCACCTGATCCCGAATCTCGGACCGGCCTGTATCGGCTCGGGCTATTTCGGCCAGGGCCTCGAAAAGGTTTCTCGCCAGGCACCCGATGAGGGGATCCCCCGAGGGAGCACCGGGGATCCCCGAAACCATGTGCGCCTCGAGTTCCGAAGCCAATCGATCTCCGAATCCCTCGTAGGGGGAGTCTTTGCTTCCACGCAGGAGAATCCCAAAACGGCGGGGACTTTCCGCCAGGGCCGCCGACAATCCCCGCACCATGTCCGCGATCCTCTTCTCCTCGAATTCCGCATTCCCGGGATGAGTGAGCGAGCGCCGGAAGCCCAGGAGGAATCGAGCCGCGTAACCGCCGACCACTTCCGTGAAAAGTTCTTCCTTGCCCCCGAAGTACTTGTACAGGTTGCTGGCGCTGGTACCAGTAGCCTCTGAAATCGCGCGCATGGATGTGCCGCGGAAGCCGTTCTCGTAGAACAGACGTTCGGACTCCACGAGGATTCGTTCTCTCAGTTCAGGCTTCAATATCTGCATCAATAGAGAATTTATGTTCTTTTATAAATCATGTCAATCCTCGTCGTCCAAAAAATTAGGCGACCCCCCTGGGGCCGCCTTTACTACCGTTCACGCCTCGCATCATCTGCCGCTCAGCCGCGGCGCAAACCGCAATTCCTACATGAATCCTGGGCAGTCAGAAACCGCGTTTCAAGCGGTTTCCGAACAGCCGCGGCGCGCAGCGCTTGCCGAATCCGGTCCTGGGCAGCCGGAATCCGCGCTGCGCGCGGATTCCGAAAAGCCGCGGCGCGAAGCGCCGCGGCTGAATCCCTGCGCGATCATGGCGTCTCGACGCCATGCTTTTCCTGGCCGGCTTATACCAATCCCTGCGCGATCATGGCGTCGGCGACCTTCTTGAAGCCCGCGATGTTGCCGCCCACGACATAGTTGCCCTCGTGGCCGTACTGCTTGGCGGTCTCCACGCAGGCGCGGTGGATGTTGATCATGATCTCGTGGAGCCGCTTATCCACTTCCTCGGCGCTCCAGGCTAGGCGCATGGAGTTCTGGCTCATCTCCAGGCCCGAGGTGGCCACGCCGCCGGCGTTCGCCGCCTTGCCGGGGGCGAAGGGGATCTTCTTCTCTATGAAGAGTTTCCAGGCTTCGGGGGTGCAGCCCATGTTGGAGACCTCGACGACGATCTGGACTCCGTTGGCCACCAGGGTCTTGGCGTCGTCCCCGTTGAGCTCGTTCTGGATGGCGCAGGGCATGGCGATGTCGACCTTCTGCTCCCAGGGCTTCTTCCCGGGGAAGAACTTGGAACCCGGGAACTTCTTGGCGTAGGTCTCGACCTTGTTCCGGTCGATCACCAGCATCTGCTCCATGTAGTTCCACTTCTCCTGGGTCCCGATCCCTTCGGGATCGTACACGTAGCCGTCCGGACCGGAGATGGTGACGACCTTGGCTCCCAGCTGGCTGGCCTTGATGCAGGCGCCCCAGGCGACGTTCCCGAAGCCCGATACGGAGACGACCTTCCCCTTCAGGGTGTCGTTTTTCAGCTTGAGCATCTCCTCGGCGAAGTAGACGGCGCCGAAGCCCGTGGCCTCCGGGCGGATGAGGGAACCGCCGAAGGTCAGGCCCTTGCCCGTCAGGACGCCGGTAAACTCGTTGGCCAGCCGCTTGTACTGGCCGAACATGTATCCGACCTCCCGGCCGCCCACCCCGATGTCTCCGGCGGGTACGTCCGTGTCCGGGCCCACATGGCGGAAGAGCTCGGTCATGAAACTCTGGCAGAAGCGCATGATCTCGTTGTCGCTCTTGCCGTTGGGGTCGAAGTCCGATCCTCCCTTGCCGCCGCCCATGGGCAGGCTGGTCAGGGAGTTCTTGAAAGTCTGCTCGAAGCCCAGGAACTTGAGGGTGGAGAGCTGGACCTTGGGATGGAAACGGATACCGCCCTTGTAGGGGCCGATGGCGGAATTGAACTGCACCCGGTAGCCCCGGTTCACGTGGTACTCGCCTTTGTCGTCGATCCATGGCACACGGAAGAGGATGGAACGCTCGGGCTCGATAATGCGCTCGAGGATCCGCTGGGCCTTGTACTTGGGCTCCGCCTCGATGAGGGGCTCGATGGACTCCAGCACCTCCTCCGCGGCCTGGAGGAACTCGGTCTCCCAGGGGTAGCGGGCCTTGAGGCCGTCCAGGACTTCCTTGATATATGCGTTCACGATGCCCTCCTTGTTGGACATACGCATGTTTGGTGATCGAAGGGCTCTCCGGCCCTTCCATAATATATCTTACCCGGGTTTCCGCGTTTGGGCAAGGCTGGAAAAGCTTGTCATAGAACGAAATACTTTACACAGTAACGCGATATTTATGCATTCCGCCAAGCATGGAAACGGCGCCGTCCGCGGCGCCGTTCCGGCTTCGTATAAGTATACATATATCTATAAATTAATTGCCAGTCAACGAAGGCGCCGGATCTCGTCGAAGAGCCCCGGCCAGACGGGTTCCCCGGACGAGACGGCTTCCGAAGGAGCGGCCGGTCCGGCGGATGCCGTCTTTCCCTCTGCCGGGGAGGCACCCTCGTTCTTGGATTCCGTCGGAACGGGCTTACGGACGACCGAATCTCCCAGGTTCGAGCGGTCCAGGTACCCCGAACGTCGGAGGGTACCCTCTGAGACCTCCTCGTCGGTGCGGGTTATTACGATCTCCGCGGTCACGTCGCTCTGCCGGTAGGCTATGTCGATGCCCTGGGGGCTCGGGGCCAGACTTCCCGAGCGGACCACAAGGAGCGTATCCCCCTCGGCCAATCCGTCGTTCCTGCCGAGATCCACGAGGACCCTGTCCCCGTTCCTGCGCAGGAGGGTTCCCCGCAGGGGCGGGGCGGACTCCAAGAGGCCCGCCAGATGGAAGACCGCCCGGGAAACCCGCTCGTTTCCGCTCCGAAGTGAGGAAAACGAAGCCGCCGGACTGCCGGTCCGGGCCACGTACACGTCCAGGGTAAGGCGCACGTCCCGCTCGGTCTCCTCGGTCTTGACCAGCCCGAACCAGTCCGCTCCGGAGGCGCGGGCGGAGCGGAAGGCGTCCGCGAAGGAGGAGGAGGCGCCGACCTCCGGGTTCACCTGGAATCGGGCGGACCGGGCCGTCTCGTCCCGCAAGGCCCGGGTCAGCACGTTCCCCACCCCGGGATGATAGGCGGGTCCCTGGGCGGGGAGCGAGTAAAAGGCGAGCTTGTACGGCCGCTTGGCAAGGAGCAGTTGATCCAGCCCCCATGACCGTCCGACGGCCCCCGTCAAGGCGCTGGCGTAATTCTCCGCGGCGTCCAGGATCCGCCCGTCCGCCTTGTCCAGGGACTTCAGGAATTCCAGTTCCGCAAGGTACGAGGAGGGCTTTCCCCGCAGCCGGAGCAGCTCCGCGTACCGTTCCCTGCCCGGCTTGGAATAGGGATCCACCTTCAGCCCCCGGCGGTACTCCGCCAGGGCCCTCTCGTACTCGCGGTTGGATTCGAACTGCCGCCCCCGGGCGAACCGATCCGCAGCTATCCGGGATCGCCGGGCATCCTCCACCGGGGTTGCGTCGATCACCAGGTCCTCCAGGGCCCGGCGGGCGACCTCGTCGTCCGGGCGCAGGGCCAGGGCGGCCTCGAAGGCATAGACCCCGGGATCCGTCTGGCCCAGCCGGGACCGGGCGATGCCTAGGGTGTACCAGGCCAGGGAGTCGCTCCGGTCCCGGGCCACCGCGGACTCCATGAGCTGTGCGGCGGTACCGGGATCCCCGGATTCCAGGAGGAGGGACGCCAGGAGCCGTCGGGCTTCCCCGTAGGAGGGACGGATCTCCAGTGCCGACCGGGCCCGGTCGATCGCCTCCTTCACCCGGCCGCCCCGGGACGCCAGCCGGGCAGCGACGTACTGTGTCCGGGCGTCCTGGGAGTGGAACCGCAGGGCGTTCTCGATATAGGCATCCGCGTCCCGGTCCCGGCCCGCATCCGCGGAAATCAAGGCCAGGGACAAGAGGGCCCGGGCGTTCCGGGGTGAGATCCGCAGGCTCTCCGCGAGCCTCGCCCGGGCGTCCGTGGACCTGCCGGACCGAAGATCCAGCAATGCCAGCCCGAACCGGGCTTCCAGATCGTTCGGGTACCGGGCCAGCACGGACCGGAAGAGCTCCGCCGCCTTTCCGGCCTCCCCAAGACCGATCCGGATGAAGGCCTCCATGGAAAGCAGGGCCGGGTCGTCACCCTTGAGCCTGCGGGCTGCCGCGACCCGGGTCAGGGCCTGGCCGTACTCCTCCAACGCGTAGTAGGACTCCGCCAGCCCCTGGACCGCGTCGGTATACGCGGGATTCACCTGCAGGGCGGCCAGGTAGAGCTCGATTGCCCCGAACCAGTCCTCCGCAAGGCGGGCTTCCGCGGCCCGGCGGACCAGGGCCGGAGCATCCGCCGCGGCCTGGGCGGAAAGCCCCGGCCAGGCTGCCGAAAGGACGAGGGCCGCTAGAAGGACGGGCGCGGCCGAGAGGAGGGTCCCCGGAAAGGCCTTCCTTTCCGTCATGATTCCTCGGGTTCCTCGGGGCGGCGCACCATCTTGACGGAGGTGATGCGATGGCCGTCCATCTCCTGGATCACGAAGTCCCACTCCAACCAGGAAGCCTTCTCGTACCGGGCGGGGATCTTCCCGAAAAGGTCGAACACGAAGCCTCCGAGGGTATCGAACTCCTCCACGGGCAGGGCGGAGCCGATCTCCTCGTTCAGGTCCTGGATGTTCACCCGGGCGTCGCAGAGCCAGATCCCGTCCCCCAAGGCGACGATGTCCTCCCGCTCGTTGTCGAACTCGTCCTGGATGTCCCCGACGATCTCCTCGATGATGTCCTCCATGCAGACGATCCCGGAGACCCCGCCGTACTCGTCGATGGCCACCGCGATATGGACCCGCCGCCGCTTGAATTCCCGGAGGAGGGAATCGATCCGCTTGGAATCCGGAACGAAAAAGGGCTTGCGGATCATCCCGGCCAGGTCGAAATCCTGGGTGCGGACCAGGGTGCGCAGAAGGTCCTTGACGTAGAGGATGCCCTCCACGTTGTCGATCGTATCCCGGTACACGGGTATGCGGGAATGACCGCAGGTGATGGCGGTTTCCAGGACCTCATCCCGCCCGGCGTCCACGGGCAGGAAGACCGTGTCGATCCGGGGGACCATCACCTCCTTGACCGTAGTTTCCGAGAGCTCCTCGACGCCCCGAATCATCTCCCTGCGTTCCGAGGAAGCCTCGTCGGAATCCTCCTCCGACAGGGGACGCCGGCGCTGGGGAAAGAGCCGTTCCAAGAGCGACGAAGTCTTCAAAGCAGGTGTACCTCCGAGAACTTTTTTAGAAGGGATTCCTGGTAGTCCAGCATCTCCCCCCGGGGGTCCGATTCGTCGTGGTCGTAGCCCGACAGATGGAGTATACCATGGAGAATGAGACGCTTGATCTCCTCGTTCGCGTCAATTCCGAATTCCGAGAAGGTTCGCCCCAGGGTTTCCAGGGAGATCACGACGTCCCCCGCGAGGAACCGCCGTTCTCCGTCCCCGGATACGTACCACTCCCCCTGCTCGAAGGAAAGCACGTCCGTGGGGGCGTCCTTTCCCCTGTACTGGGCGTTCAAGCCGCGGATAAAGGAGTCCCCGCACAGGAGGATGGAGAGTTCCCATCCGTCCTTCCCCAGTTCCGAAAGGACAGCCAAGGCGAAGGACTCTGCCTTCTCCATCCAGTCCGGGGGGTCCACGCCCTCCACGGAGATCCCGACCGCGTTCATCTGCTGGCTTCCCGCGCCTTGGGATACTCGATCCGGGTATGGAAGTGCCCCGCCAGGATCCGGGTGAAGGTGTTCATGATGGTCTCCAGGTCCCGGAAGGTCAGGTTGGTCCGGGCCAGCTGGCCCTGGGCGAACTTGTCCATGATCAGGTCGTGGATGGCCTGCTCCAGCCGGGCCAGGGTGGGTTTCTTGAGGCTCCGGGTGGCGGCCTCGACGGAATCCGCGAGCATCACCACCGCCGCCTCCCGGGAAGCCGGGGGCTGGCCGGGGTAGGTAAAATCGTCCGGCCGCACTTCTCCGTCGGCTTTCAGGGCTTTGTCGTAGAACCAGGTGATGATGCCGTTTCCGTGGTGCTGGGCGACGATCTCCACCACCTCGTCCGGCAGTCCCAGGGACCGCGCGCGCTCCGCCCCGAGCTTGACATGGCTGCGGATCACCGTGGCGGACAGCCGGGGATTCATCTTGTCGTGCTTGTTGTATCCCCCTCCCTGGTTCTCGATGAAGTACTCGGGCTGTTCGATCTTTCCGATGTCGTGGTAGTACGCGCCGACCCGGGCAAGCAGGGCGTTCGCCCCGATTTCCCGGCAGGCGCTTTCCGCCAGGTGGGCCACCGTCACGGAATGGCTGTAGGTTCCGGGAGCCACGGTTAAAAGGCGCTTCAGGATCGGGGCGTTCATGTCCGAGAGTTCCATGAGCCGGAACCTAGTCGGAGCGTTCAGGGCCTGCTCCAGCAGGGGAAGGAACCCGAGGGTCAGGATTCCGCAGAAGAAGCCGTTCAGGAAGTCCGCCGCGACTCTCCGGGCGGCATCCAGGATATCCGCGGAGGCGAGCCCCGAGAGCATGAACCCCGCGGCTCCCTGAAGGACGCCCAGGATCACCCCGGCCCGGATAAGATCGATGCGCTTTTCGGCGTTCCGGACAGCGAAGGTTCCCGACAATCCCGCGAACGCCGCCGCCGCGAAGCTGACCGCGTCGAATCCCGAACCCAGGAGGGCGAGGAATCCCAGGATGAGCGTCGACAGCACCGCGAACCTCGTGCCCAGGAGGATGGCCGCGAGCATGGAAAAGAGCCCCGTGGGCAGGAAAACCGCCAAGGTTCCCGGGGCGTCCAGGGAAAAGAGCCGCTTCAATCCGACGGCCAGCACGAAATACAGGACTCCGAGCCCCAGGGTGAACAGGTAATGCTTGCGGTCCAGCCGCACGCCGGAAACCGGCGAAGACAGCAGGAGGATCGAGAAAAAAAGCGTCAGCCCGAGCAGGGCGGTGCCGCCCAGCAGGGGTCCCCACCTCGGAGTCCGGGAGGACTCCCGGAGAACCCGGAGCCGCTCCATGTCGGTCTCGGTCACGATGAAACCCTTGCGGATGACCCGTTCCCCCCGCTCGATCCTCCGGACCACGGGTTCCACGGACCGCTCCGCGGCTTCCAGACGGCCTTTGCTAAGGACGGCGTCAAAAAACGCGTTTTCCTTGAGAAAAAGCTCCGTCAGCCGGAGCGCCGCCTGGTAGGCCGGACGGGGAAGGTTCTTCGCTTGCAGGGCGGTCCGGGCCAGACCCAGGGCCACACGGAGGGTCGGAACCCGGTCCGCTGCGATCTGCTCGTATTCGAGCCTTCCCTTTACCCAGCGGCGGATCTCCACGGTGTCCGGATTATACCCGCCCAAGCCTTGCTCGGGCATGGCCGCTATCCCCCTCTCGAAGAGGGAGGTCAGAACCTGACCGGCATGGGTGAACGCCTGGCTCGGAGCCGAGTAGGACGCGAGGGCCAGGGCCTCGTCCTGGCTGAGCAGGTCGGGCCAGTCCCGTTGGAAGCGCAGGCGGAGGGTTTCCGGGGGGATGTCTTCGGCGGCCAGCTTGAGGAAGCCCTCCCGGAACGCGTCGAAGGATGCGAGGGCCTGGGCACCGATCCGGTCGTCCACCACAAAGATGGGAGGGACCAGCCTGAGTTCCGCCTCGATCCGAAGCCGGGTGGCGGATTCGTCGGTGTACACGTAATCCCGTTCCGCCAGGACGTCCCTGTCCGCGACCCTCCCGGTCTCCAGCCCGAGATCCGCCCTGCCCAGGCGCGCGAGATCGGCTTCCCCCAGGAAGAGGAAGGCGAGCGCGCAGATCAGGAATGCCCCGGCGAGGGAAAGAACCTCGAATCGCCTTTCCTTGCCCGCCTTCAGCAGGGTCCGCAGGTTCCCCCAAAGAAAGCGGGAAGAGCCGGAGGGATCACTCGGATTCATAGGCTTGGATGATTTTCTTCACCAGGGGGTTCCGGACTACGTCCCGGCCGTCCATGCGGCAGACGAAGATGCCGTCCAGGCCGGACAGGAGTTCCAGGGCGTGGACCAGCCCGGACTCGGACTTTCTGGGAAGATCGATCTGGGTGATATCCCCGGTAATGACCGCCGCGGATTTCTCGCCCAGGCGCGTGAGGAACATCTTCATCTGCTCCTTCGTGGTGTTCTGGGCCTCGTCCAGGATCACGACGCAATGGTTGAGGCTGCGTCCGCGCATATAGGCCAGGGGGGCGATCTCTATCGCCCTGCTCTCCTCGAGTCTGCGGACCGACTCGTAGGGAACCAGGGCTTCCATGGAATCGTAGAGGGGCCGGAGATAGGGGCTGATCTTCTGCCCCAGGTCGCCGGGGAGGTAACCCAGGCTCTCCCCCGCCTCCACCACGGGCCGGGTCAGGACGAGCTTCCGCCGGTTCTTGGACAGGAGTTCCCGAAGGGCCCAGGCGACGGCCAGGTAGGTCTTCCCCGTGCCCGCGGGTCCCACGGCGAAGGAGATATCATGGGTGGCCAAGCCCTTCAGGTACAGGGTCTGGTTCGGGGTGCGGGGGAAGACCTTTCCGAAGCCCCCGGGTATCTGGACGCAGGCGTCCCGGAAGGAATCCGCGCAGGAAGAGGACCCCTCGGGGGTGAGAGTGGCGTGGAGGGCCGTGATCAGGTCGGGAGAGGCGGGAAGACCGTCCTCTACGGATTCGACCAGCTGGTCGAGAAGACGGCGAAAGACCTCCCGGTCCCCGGAGTCCGGGGTTTCCAGGAAGATCTCGTTTCCCCGGGAGAAGACCCGGCCGCCCATCAGGCGTTCCAGGACCCGGAGATTGTAGTCGTTGACCCCGCAGATATCGGCCAACAGGCTGGTATCGTCCAAAGCGATCCCGATGCAGCTTTCCAATCGCGCCTCTCCCCCTCATCCTATCCTTCCGGGACCGAAAAATCAAGAAACCGGGCCGAAAGGCCGGGAAGCCGACGGGAGGCCTACTTGGTGCGGAACCCTTCCTTGTCCTTGACCACGGAGCTCGTGATCTGGGGGATGGCCTTCCAGGTAAGGAGCAGGGAAAAGGAGGAGATAAACTCGTAGACGTAGGGGGTCACGGTGGTGATCAGCTCCGGGCCTCCCTTGTACTCGAACACCAGATCCCAGTCCTCCATGTAATGGGTGGCCTTGACCGTCAAGCCCTTCAGCTTGAACAGCGCGCTTCGGAGGGCGGCGGGATCCCAGAGGGATACCGAGTTCCACAGGTCCCTGAAGAAGTTCACAGGTTCGAAGCCCAGGCCCGACATCCCGAACCACTCGGGCGCGTAGCGCCAGACCGAGGAATTCTGGGAGGTGCCGGCGATCTCCACATCCAGGATCCCGGGAACCGAGAAGGTCAGGCCGTAGGTCAGCGCCAGCACCGATTCCGTGGCCTTGAGGAGGCTCTGGGAGAATTGGGCGTTCAGCGAGCCCTTGAACCGGACCGAGCCGTCCCTGGACAGGCCCAGGTCGGCCTCCGCACGATAGGAGGCGGCGGCTTCCGAAAACCGGAGTTCCTCGGCGCCGACAGCCTGCCAGCCGGATCCCAGGATCAGCTCGTAGGACTGGGACCTCCGGGCGGCCAGGGACGCGCGGAATCCGCCCCAGTCCAGGCTGACCGTATTAGAGACGGGCCGCTCGTCCTCGATGTTCCAGACGAACAGGTTCGTGAGGGTCGGCCCGCCTTCCGGACCCAGGACCGCCCGGGTCGTCAGGACGTCCCAGACGAAGCCGGCCCCTTCCGCCGGACGGTAGTACTTGGTGGTGCCTTGGAGGGCCGTGTACGGCAGTGCCAGCTTGAGATCCAGCCCGTAGGATTCGAGACGGGGAGGGAGGGTGGTCGTAAGGCTCAGGCTCTGCTCGAACCCGTAGGGCCTGACTCCGAGGGCGGCGGCCAGGCTGTGGGACTTGATCGTATCCGTCGACCAATCCGGCCAATACACGTCGTACACCGGGGTGCCCGGCGCGGATCCTTCCCGATAGACAGTGTTGAACAGGTTGCCCGTCAAGGTATAACTCAGGGAGGTCGGGGCGAGGAGCCAAAGGTCCCGGAGGGGGAATACCGTCAGCCTGAGGGATCCTGTCACCCGTTCGTAACGGTACCGGGCATCCTGGACCTCCCAGGCCTCCCTCTGGGCTATCGAGACGCGGCCGATGTCGGGATCGATGGAGGACCTCACCTGGGCTTGGGAGTTCCAGGCCAGGGACAGGCTGGAGCTGACCAGATCGGAAGCCCAGGACGTCCGGGCGTCCAGGCTGGCGGCCAGGCGGTAACTGGACAGGTCGTAGAGGCCCTCGTTCTCGACGTCCTCGGGTTCGGCCCAGAACGCCGTCGGGTACCTCCGTTCGAATTGTGCGGAGGGTGAGATCGTATACGAAAGGCCGCCCGTAAGGCCCGCAGTCCGGGAGTCGGCAGGAGCCTCGGAAACCGGGGGCGGCTTGAAGGACCACTCCGCCGCGCCCGATGTGCCCGGCGCATCCCCTTCCCGGCCGCCCGTTTCATCCTCCGTCGATTCGGAGGCGGCATCCGAAGACCAGGGCGGCTCCGGCTCGGGAGCTTCCGCCGCAGGCGGGTCGTCCTCTCCCTCGGCGCTCCCGGACATCCCCCGGGAATCCTCGGAGGATGTACCGGACCCGGGGGAAGAAAAGGACCAAAGCTCCCCCCGGAGGGTCAGGGCCAGGTCCGCGATCGTGAAGAGTTCGGGAGCGAAGAACTTGCGAAGGGGGTCGGCCGCGAAAAGGACGGCTTCATCCGGGTCCACCGGGGCCGTCCTCAGGACGGGCTTCCAGTACAGGGAGGTCGTCAACTTGTCCAGGCTCAGGGACCCGATCCAGGGCGGCAGGCCGGATGTGGGGATGGTCCCGGAGAGGGAGAGGCGCTGGGTGTACGAGCTCGTCTCCCCGGGGGTCGTGCCGGAAGCGTCTCCGGACATGAGCTTGAGCCAGTTCATATCCTCGGACCGGTTCTTGAAGTCCTGGGCGAAGAAGGGATCCGAAGCCAGGGGCAGGGCAAGCGAGGCCGTCAAGGGGCCGAGGGAGATCTTGGTCTCCAGGTTGAGGGAATACCGGAACGGCAGGTACACACCCCAGAGGCTGGATCCGTTCCATACGCTCTCGTAGTCCCCGGCATCCACGAAGGGCGTGTAATACCCCCCCGAGGAGAAGAGGGACCGGCTTAAACCGAGCCCCAGGGAGAAATTCAGGTCCTTGAATGCCCCCCGGGATTCGAAGTCGCCCTCGATTCCCAGGAAGGCGCCCAGGTTGGAGTAGACGTCCGCGAGGATCTTCAGGCTGTCCCGGGGAACTTCCTTCTTGGGACGGTTCGTCTCCCGAAGGAAGACTCCCCGGAGCTCCTTTTCGTACCCGGGCCCGGGACGGACGGTCTTGAAGAGGTTGAGTTCGTCGTCCGCGGTTTCCGTTTTTTCCCCGATCAGGTAGGTCGTGGTCTGCAGGAACCTGCCTTCCCGTGTCCTGTATCCGACGGCGGGATGGAAGACAATCTCCTGGCCGGGGTAGTAGAAAAAGGGCAGATACAGGACCGGTACGTTCCCGACCGAGAGGACGGCGTTGGAGATGGCCCACTCGTTCTCCGCCAGGAGCCAAATTCTGCTGGCCCTCACGGACCAATACGGATCCTCCGCCCGGCTGGAGGTGATGAGCCCGTCCCGGAGCGCGAGGACCCCTCCCTTGAGCTTGCGGATCTCGTCGGCCGCGAAGATCATCTCGCTCTCCTCGGCGCCCTCTCCGGAGGAACGCACGCTGCGTCCGTCCAGGAAGCGGCCCTCCCAGGAATCGAGGTCCACGGTGATGGCGGATCCGTAGAAGGTCTCCGTGCCGGCCGGTCCCCGCTTCTCGTATTCCACGCTGCCTCGGGCGGACAGGAGGTTCGTAGTCCTGTTGTACAGGATCTCGTCCGCCCGGATCCGGTGGGTGTCCCCGGAGTCCTTCTCCGTGTAGGTGAGGATGACTCCCCCGGAGAGCCGCACGTACTCCTCCCCGGGGGCTTCCAGCTTGAAGTACTCCGTACGGTCCGCGGCTTCGATCCGGATGGAATCCCCCGCCGGACCCGCCTCGGGCGCCTCGATCCTAAAATGGGCGTACAGCCGCGCACGGAGCTCTTCCGCTCCGCCGGTCTCCGGAAGCCCCAGGCTCCGGACCCAGGACACCAGCTCGTAGTATCCCGCCCCCGCTATGTCCAGAGCCCGGGCTCCCTCCGCCCCCGCCCAGGGCTCCGG
>JBGSPT010000111.1:0-2015 GCA_041738475.1 Treponematales bacterium | reverse complement strand
GCAGCGATGCCCCCGGCCGGCCCGGGTTTCAGAAAGCCCTCCGGCAGGAAGAGGTAACTGACGTACCAGGCTACCAGGAAGCATAGGCCGCCGACGCCCGCGATTCGGACGGTCCGAACCGCCTGGGACGGGGCCGTCAGGAAGGGGATCAGCCTGTCCGGAGGGTTGCCGTCCGAAGCGGAGGGACCCGAGCCGGTTCCCCGGCTTCCCTTACGGCTCGATGCGCTCATCCACGACCCCTTTCTCGTACGTACTTCATTCGTCCCCCATACAGGTGCCCACCAGGCGGGCGGTCCGGATCAGCCTATGGTCCCGGGGCACGGGTTTGATTTTTCCCGCCACCTCCGAGAGGGGCACCGCGCCGATGCGCTCCCCCGAGAGGCAGACCATCTTTCCGAAGTCTCCCCGGTCCAGCATCGCGGCGGCTTCGGTGCCGAAGGCCGTGGCCAGAAGCCGGTCGTAGGGGCTGGGAACGCCGCCTCTCTGCAGATAGCCGAGCACGGTCACCCGGGTCTCCATCCCCACGGCCGCCTGGATCTCCGAGGCTACCCGGTATCCGATGGAGGGATGCGGCATCTTCTCCCGGGCTTTCTTACGGTCCTTCTTGGAGAGCTTGGCCTCATCTGCGGACAGAGCACCCTCGGCCACCACGACGATGGAGAAGCTCTTTCCCTCCTTGGCCCGGTCCGTCAGGTGCCGGGCTATGGAGTCGATCTCGTAGGGGATCTCCGGAAGGAGGACGACGTCCCCGCCTCCCGCGATGCCCGCATACAGGGCCAGCCAGCCCGCCTTGTGGCCCATGAGTTCGATGACCATGACCCGGTTGTGGGAGAGGGCCGTGGAGTGGAGGCGGTCGATGGCCTCGGTGGCTATGTCCACGGCGGAATGGAATCCGAAGGTGACGTCGGTGCCCCACAGGTCGTTGTCGATGGTCTTTGGCAGGCCGATGACGTTCAACCCCGATTCCTGGAGGAGGTGTGCGGTGGTCTGGGTTCCGTTGCCCCCCAGGACGACCAGGGCGTCCAGCCCCATCTTCCGGTAATTCTCCCGGATGAGCTCCGGGGCGGACATGCCCGCGTCCGCGTCCGTCTCCGCCTGGTCGTCCCGGCCCTTGAAGGGTTTCTCCCGGGAGGAGCCCAGGATGGTGCCCCCCAGGGTCAGGATGCCCGAGAAGTCCGCGGATTCCAGGATCCGGGAATCCCCAAGGATCAGCCCCCGGTAGCCGTTGGAGATTCCCACGGCTCGCATGCCGTAGGCGTCGCAGGCGGCCTTGGCCACCCCCCGGATCGCGGCGTTCAAGCCCGGGCAGTCTCCGCCGCTGGTCAGGATGCCGAAGGTCTTTGTGGCGCTCCGGGGCATGGTTCCTCCTTGGGGCTAGGGCCGGTTGAAGAGCGGATTCCTGCCCGAGAACCGGAGGACCCGGCCCGGCCGGCGTTCCGGGGGAGCCTGGAGGATCCGTGACAGGTATTGGGCCGCCAGGTCGTCCTGGGGACAGGAGTCCTGGACGGTCCAGATGTCGTAGGGGGCGTCCGGGGCCGATTCCGCCAGGGCCGCCGCAAAGGAGGAGACCGCCCCGAAGGCCGCCGCGCCGACGGGGTCCCGGGGGGACAGTCCTCGGTCCGCCAGAACGAATACCAGCCTTCCGGGTCCCCCGGCGGAACCCCGGGCGGCAAAGTGCGTCAGGAGTTCCCGGGCCAGCCAAAGGACGGAAAGCACCCGGTCCTGCAGGATCCGTTCAAGTTCGGCGGGTTTCGCGGTTAGGCCCGGAGCCGAGCCCGGAGAGATCACGAGAACCGCCTCGTCCACGGATCCGAAACGGACGGAGGCCTCCAGGACCGCCGCCCGGGCGGATACGAAGGAGGATGGATTCCAGGGAATCGGGTGCTCCTCCGATGCGGAACGGAGGTCCGATTCCGGGGCTTCGAGTTCCGCGGATTCCTCCCGCCGGCCCTTCCGCGCCTGCCGGACGGCCTCGGCACCGGGCAGGAGGGCGGCGACGGAACGGCCCAGGACGC
>JBGSPT010000043.1:0-6135 GCA_041738475.1 Treponematales bacterium | reverse complement strand
GGGAGGTGCCGACACGGCGAGCGGCGGCGAACGCGAAGGCGCCGAAACCGACGGCACGGAACCTGCCCGGGGAGGCGCCGAATGAACCGGGAAGCCCTGCTGTCCGTCCGGGACCTCCGGGTCGACTTTCCCGTCGGCCGTAGGACTTTTACCGCCGTCCGGGACGTCTCCTTCGACGTCTACCGCGGAGAGACCTTCTCCCTGGTGGGGGAGTCCGGATCCGGCAAGACCACCATCGGCCGGGCGGTCATGCGCATCCACCCGGCCTCGGCCGGGGAGATCCTCTTCGAGGGCCGGCGGGTCTCCGGCAGGATCGACGCGGCCTCGGAGCGGCTCCTAAGGCAGAGAATCCAGATGATCTTCCAGGATCCCATGGCATCCTTGAACGAGAGGGCCAAGATCGACTACATCGTCTCCGAGGGCCTCCATAACTTCAAGCTCTTCAAGGACGAGGCGGAGCGCCGGGAGAAGGTGGAGCGCGCCCTGCGGGACGTGGGACTCCTGCCGGAGTTCGCCACCCGCTTCCCCCACGAGTTCTCCGGGGGCCAGCGCCAGCGGATAGGCATAGCC
Source organism: Treponematales bacterium (assembly GCA_041738475.1). Classification (GTDB taxonomy): domain Bacteria; phylum Spirochaetota; class Spirochaetia; order Treponematales; family UBA12059; genus JAAYUR01. The sequence continues at coordinate 5,565 of JBGSPT010000043.1, read as the reverse complement.
CGGGCCTTGGTCATGGAACCCGAGCTCCTGATCGCGGACGAGCCCATCTCGGCCCTGGACGTCTCCATCCGGGCCCAGGTCATCAACCTGATGAACCGCCTTAAGCGGGAGAAGAACCTCACCTATTTCTTCATCGCCCACGACCTCTCGGTGGTGCGCTTCATCTCGGACCGGATCGCCGTGATCCATCGGGGCCGCATCGTGGAGCTGGCCGGCGCGGAGGACCTCTTCGCCCGGCCCCTCCATCCCTACACCCGGGCCCTCCTGTCCGCGGTGCCCGTGCCGGACCCCGACGCCGAGGCGGGCAAGCGCCTGGTCTCCTACGATCCGGCCCGGGACCACGACTATTCCCGGGAAACCCCCGCCTGGCGGGAGGCCCTGCCGGGGCACTTCGTCCTGGGCACCGAGGGGGAAACCGAGGTGTGGGCGCGGGGATCCTAGGCGCGGGCGCTCCGAGGGTTTTTCGCCGGATTCGGCGTCTATCTGCTATACTCCCCGGCCAAGGAGACGCCATGAACATCCTCGTCTGCAACGTGGGGAGCACCTCCCTCAAGTACCAGTTGATCGCCATGGAGGGAGAGACCGTCCTGGCCAAGGGCAAGATGGAGCGGGTCGGGACGGACCGGGCCGAGTATTCCCACGAGGACGCCCGGGGGAACCGGATCCGGGAGGAGCTTCCCCTTAGGGACCACGGCCAGGGGATCGAGCGGATGCTCCGGGCCCTGGTGGGACCCGTGGTGCCGTCCCTCGCGGCCGTCGACTGCGTGGGCTTCAAGGTGGTCCTGGCCAAGGACATCACGGGGGTGCAGCTCTTGACCGAGGAGGTCCTGGCCGCCATGGAAGCCATGAACGGGATCGCCCCGGCCCACAATCCTCCGTATATCGCGGCGATCCGGCAGTTCCGGCGCATCGTCCCCTCGGTGCCCCTGGTCGGGTCCTTCGAGACGGGGTTCCACCGGAACCTTCCGCCTAAGGCCTACCTCTACTCGATACCCAAGGAGTACGCGCGCCGGGGGGTGCGGCGTTACGGCTACCACGGGGCCAGCCACGAGTACCTGGCGGGCCGGACCGCGGAGCTCACGGGCCGGAGGGACCTCAAGCTGGTCACCTGCCACCTGGGCGGATCCGGGTCCCTGGCCGCCGTGGATTCGGGCGTTTCCATCGATACGACCCTGGGCTTCTCACTCCAGTGCGGGATCATGCACAACAACCGCTGCGGGGACATCGACCCCTACCTTCCGATCTACCTACAGGAGACCGAGGGCCTGAGCCTCGCGGATGTGAAGACCCTCCTCACGAAGAAGTCCGGCCTCCTGGGCCTGTCCGGGGTGTCCAACGACCTGCGGGACATCGAGGCCGCCGCGGCCTCGGGAAACCGGGACGCCCGGGAAACCGTGGAGGCCTACACCTACCACATCCGCAAGCAGATCGGGGCCTACGCCGCCGCCCTGGGCGGTCTGGACGCCGTGGCCTTCGGGGGAGGGATCGGGGAGAACAGCGCCAGGGTCCGGGAGCTTTCCCTGGAAGGCCTGGGGTTCCTGGGGCTTGACCTGGACCGGGAGCGGAACCGGACCGCCCGCTGCGACGCGGAGATTTCGACCGCAGCGTCCCGGGTCAGGGTCTTCATCCTGGCCACCAACGAGGAGATCGTGGTGGCCCGGAAGGCCAAGGAATTCCTGGAAGCCCGCAGGGCCTGAGGCCGGCGTTTTCCCGGGAAGGGAATCCGCGTCGAGCGGATCGCACGGCGCTGTCGGCTGAAAACCAATTCCTCATCGAAATTTAATCCCGAGGATGCCCGATTCTTGGTACCATCGCGGGAAACTGGCATCATCGGGGGAAGTATGCGAAAAATCTTTTTGCTGACGTTGATCGGTTTCATCGCCGCCGCCGGGCTGGCCGCCCAGGGTCCGCAGGCCAAGACCCTTTTCGTCCATGCCGCCGGAGGGATCGGGGACGGTATGTACGTCGCCGCGGGCGGCGAATACATGCTGGACCGCTTCACGGAAAATCTTCCTTTCCCCGTCCAGTTCGGCGGGAAGGGGCAGGTGGTCTTCAGTCCGAACAGCTCCGGGGACAACAGTTTCCTGGGGATCGGCCTCATGCCGACGGTCCGGTACGGGTTCGACGCGATCCCCGGGCTTGAGGTGTTCGGCGGGGTGGGCTTCGGGTTCATCCTGTACCTTGAAACCACGACCTCCTACGATACCACGATAGATTTCTATACCGAGCTGGGGGCTTCCTACGCCCTCACGGAACGCCTGTCCGCCTTCGCGGGTCTAGGCGCCTACTGGGGAGACCTGGTCTGCTTCATGGCGGGGGTGCGGCTGGGACTGTAAGACCGAATGCCGGAGGCGTCCGGATCGGTTTCACGGGACACCCGAAAAGATGCCTAACCGGCGCGATTGTGCGCGCCGCCTCCTTTGGCTATACTTTTCCCATGAGCGGAAGGCCGAGGCGTGCCGTCACCATCCGGGGAAGGTTCATCCTCCTCCTGCTGTTGGCCTCCATCCCCTTCGCGACGGCGGCGGTGTTCTCCACCCTCTGGACCGCCCGGGCTTCGGGAGACCTGATCCGGAACCAGCTGCAGAATTATACCTATACCTTGCACGCGGTGATCGACGCCATGCTGAAGGCCAACGTGCAGACCTACCTGCGCAGCAAGGTGGAGGTGGGGGCGGACGCGCTCAGGGCCGCCCTGGGCCGGCATGCCGGGGATTCCGCGGCCCGACGTGTGGAGCTCGGACACGTGCTGGAGGAGCTCCTGACCTACAAGGTCGGGCGCACGGGGTACTACTACGCCATCGACCTTGCAGGGAACGTGATCTTCCACCCCGACCCCGCCATCGTCGGCACGGACCAGTCCGGGAAGGAGCCCGTGGACCAGCAGATCCGGCGGCGTTCGGGGTATCTGGAGTACATGTGGCGGAACACCTACGAGGACGCCCCCCGCAGGAAAGCCCTGTACATGGAATACCTTCCGGAGCCGGGATGGATCCTGACGGCGACCTCCTACCGGGCTGAATTCACCGAGATGATCGACCTGCAGGGATTGAGGACCGCGGTCGATTCCGTGGTGTTCGGGAACAGCGGATATTCCTACGTGGTCGACCGGGACGGGCTTGTGATCGCCCATCCCTATCTGCAGGGCGAATACGTCCGGGACCACTTTTCCCCGGAGGAGGGAGAGCTCCTCATGTCCCGGTGGTTCGCCCTGCAATCCGGATACACCACCTATCCTTGGAAAGATCCGGAGAGCGGCAAGACCCGGGTGAAGATGGTCCACCATATGCAGCTCGAGGATTTCGGCTGGGTGGTGGCCACCGCCATATACGTGGACGAGATGAACCGGCCCCTCCTTGTCCTGGCGGGGACGAACGCGGTGATCGCCTTGGCCGCCGCCCTGGTACTGGCGGCGGTAGTCTACGGGATCACCCGGTCCATCAACCGGCCCCTCCTGCAGTTGATCGAGGTTCTCCGCAGGTCTTCGTCGGGGGATCTTTCGATACGGGCGGAGACGGCGGGGCTCCGGGAACTGGACGAGGTCGCGGTCCACCTGAACTATTTCATCCAGGCCCTCCACGAAAAGATTTCGGCCCTGGGCAGTCTGACGTCCGGGATAGCCCACGAACTGAATTCCCCCCTGGGGGCGATCCGGTCGACCGCCCGGTCCCTGGAGGCCAACATGAGAATGTGCCTGGAGGACCAGCGGGCCATCCTGGCGGGGCTCTCCCAGGCGGACCGGGATGAGTATTACGCCATCCTGGACCGGGCTCGTGAGCATCCCGCCCGGCTGGACCTGCTCCTGGACCGGGAGGCCCGGAAGCGCCTGGAGCGGCACCTTGCGGAACGGGGCCTTCGGGACCGCGAGGATATCGCGGACGCCCTTCTGAATCTCGGGGCCTTCGAAGAGCCCGGCATCCTGGACGAGTGGCTCTCCTCGGAGCGCGGCATCGAGCGCCTCCTGGCAGCCGCCAGGGTCATGCAGAATTTCCACTCCCTCCGGTTGATCGACCAGGCCAGCCGGACCGCGGCCAAGGTCGTGGATACCCTGCGCAACTACATCTACACCGGCGAGGAAGGAGTCCCGGAGAGCCTGTCCGTCTCGGAGGAGGCGGAGCGGGCGCTGACCCAGTTCCAGGGAAAGATCCGGGAAGGACTCAGGATCCTGCGCGACTACGATCCGGACGCCCGGGTGGTCGGAGACCGCAAGCGGCTCAGCGTGGTATGGAGCGCCCTGATCAAGAACGCCCTGGACGCGATGGAATACCGCGGCACCCTGGGCATCCGTACCTCCGTGGAAGGGGACCGGATCCGGGTGGAGATCTCCGACACGGGACACGGCATCGATCCCTCCCTACGGGACCGGGTGTTCGATCCCTTTTTCACGACGAAGACCGGCGGCGCAGGCATGGGCCTGGGCCTCGACATAGCCCGAAGGATCGTCCAGGAACACGGAGGGTCCATCTCGTTCGAGAGCTCCCCGGGCCGCACGGTCTTCCGGGTGGATCTCCCGAGGCCGGGAAGCCCGTGATGCGCAGGACCATACTCTGCGTGGATGACGAGGCGGTCATCCTATTGGCCCTGAAGTTCCTGTTGAAGGGCGCCTTCGGCAACGAGTACAGGATCGAATCCGCCTACGGGGCGGAGGAGGCTATCCGGATCCTGGAAGAAGAGAGCCGGGAAGGGGTCGACGTTCGCCTGCTCATCACCGATTGGCTGATGCCGGGACGCAAGGGGGACGAGCTCATACGTTCCGCCCGGGCGGTGAAGCCGGGCCTTCGGTCGATCCTGATCACGGGACAGGCGGAGGAGGATGTCCTGGCTTCCCTGGTGAGGGAAAACCAGGTCCATTCGATCTTCCGCAAGCCCTGGAACGAGAATCGGCTGCTGGATGCCGTACGGGAGTGCCTGGACGAGGCGACCTAGCCCAGGGACCAGGGAAGGCGGTCCAGGTCCACGTTTCCGCCCGAGAGGATCAGGGCGACCGTCGATCCTTCGGGTGCTCCCTTGCCCTCCAGGAGGGCGGCCAGGGGGACGGCCCCGGAGGGTTCCACCACCAGCTTGCACCGCTCCCACAATAGTCGCATAGCCCGGACGATGGATTCCTCGGAGACCGTTACGATCTCGGAAACCGTCTCCAGGATGATCGGGAAGGTGAGCTTCCCGAGGCTGGTCAATAGGCCGTCGGCTATGGTCCGGGGGCCCGACTGGGGGACGAAGGTCTTCGTGGTGAAGGACCGGAACGCGTCGTCCGCACCCGCGGGCTCCACCGCGACCACCCGGACCCCGCCTCCGAAGTAGCGGGCCGAGAGTGCAGTTCCGCTGGTAAGCCCGCCCCCGCCTACGGGGCACAGGAGGACGTCGGGCTTTTCCCCGGATTCCAGGATCTCCAGGGCGCAGGTCGCTTGGCCCGCGATCACCCGGGGGTCGTCGTAGGGGTGGACAAGGGTCGCTCCGGTGGCGGCTATGATCGCGTCCGCCGCGGCGGTCCGGGCTTCCAGGGTGGGCTCGCAGAAGGTGATCTCGGCCCCGTAGCCCTTGACCGCGGCCACCTTGACCGCCGGC
>JBGSPT010000041.1:0-1832 GCA_041738475.1 Treponematales bacterium | reverse complement strand
CGCCGAGGGGGCCGGCGCAGACTTGGCGGCCTCGTCCCGGCGCGCCGAGGGCGGGCTGTAGACGTCAAGGTACCAGGGCGGAAGAACGGGCAGGGAGCCCCCTGCCTGGGGACGGGCTGTGGACAGGGAAAGCTCCGCGCCCTCCCAGCCCTCCCCGGTGTTCTGCCGAACCAGGGCGCGGTAGTGGACGGAAAGGCGGGCGGACTCGGAATCGGCCCGCAGGACGTAGTCCGGGCGCCAGGAGGGGCCGGCCACCAGGTAGGCGACCTCCAGGACCGCCTTGGTCGGGGCAGGCACGTCCAGGACAAGCTCCGCCTCGGTCACCGAGAGCCGGGTCCCGGATCCCAGGTTCCGGATCTCCCGGTTCACCCGGTCGATCTCCGCCTGAAGGGACTGGACCTCCCGGCGGGAGACCCGGACCGTCTCGTTAACCGCGGCGTTCCGCTGGCGGTGGAAGTCCAGCATCTTGGCCCAGGAGGCGGGGTCCAGGGGCAGGGACTCGGAGTCCCCCGCGTTGGAGGTCAGGCGCTTGGCCATGTCCGCCAGGAAGGTACGCTCCGCCTCGGCTTCCCGGATCCGGTCGTTGACCTGGGACAGCTTGTCCTCAAGGCCCCGCTTCTCGTTCTCCAGGGCCGTGAGCTGGGCGGACACGTCCCGGGTCCGCTGGCGGGAAGCCACGCGGACGTCCCGCAGTGTGAAGGCTCCCTTCCCGGAGACCTGGACGCTGGCGGGGTCCACCGCGGCGGGCAGGTCCCCGAAGAGGACCGTGGACTCGCCTTTGAACAGGCTCACCTCGGCCCGGCGGGTCACCAGGGCCCGGTCCCCGTAGACCGTCACCCGGACCACCCGGGAAGCCGCGGTTTCCTGGGCTTGAAGGGCCGACGCCAGGGCCAGGCCCGCCAGGATCGTCAAACAGCAACGCTTGCGCATGGGTCCACCTCCCGGATGGATGTCGTGCCGGGTTTTTCCCGGAGCCCCTAGGCCCCGGGTCCCCTTTCGAAGAAGCGGCGAAGCGCCGCCGTCATGAAGTCGTGATCGTAGGAGCCCGCGGTCTCCCGGATGGAGTGCATGGCCAGGAGCGGGGAGCCCACGTCCACGGTCCGGATGCCGCTGAGGGCCGAGGAAAGGGGGCCTATGGTCGAGCCCGGCGTCATGTCCGCCCGGACGGCGAATTTCTGGCAGGGCACGGCGGCGTCCTCGCAACAGGCCCGGAACCGGGCTTCCGATTCCGCGTCGGTGGCGTATTTGAAGTTGGCGTTGGCCTTGACTGCGGGCCCCCCGTTCAAGACCGGGGAGTAGGCCTCGTCGTACTTGTCCTGGAAATTGGGATGCCATCCCTGGGCGGCGTCCACGGACACGCAGAAGGACGCGGCCAGGGCGCGATAGAAGCCCTCGGAGTCGCAGTCCGAGCGGGCGCAGATCCGGGACAGGACGTCCCTCAGGAAGAGCCCGTCCGCCCCTTGCCGGGTCCCGGAACCGATCTCCTCGTTGTCGAAGAAGACCGCCGCCTGGCCGTGGGCCCCCGGGGGGGCGGAGTTGAAGGCCGCCAGGACGGCGTGGCAGCCCGCCAGGTTGTCGATCCGTCCCGAGTTGACGAGCTCCCCGTCCCGGCCCAGGGTCACAGCCCGGGCGGCGTCCACCAGGAATAGCTCCGTTCCCAGGATGTCCCGGACGGGCACGCCCAGTTCCAGGGCTACCGCGGAAAGGGCCCAGGGGCCCTCGCCCTCCGAGGCCCTTCGGTCCTGCAGCGGAGCCGCCACCAGGGCGGGCAGATGGTTCTGCACGTTGTACTCGAAGCCCTTATTCACGTCCCGGTTGAGGTGGATGGCCAG
>JBGSPT010000397.1:0-8736 GCA_041738475.1 Treponematales bacterium | reverse complement strand
CGGACCTGGACGCGGCATCCCTGGTCCGCTCCGCGGGCCTTCGGATCCTGGCCGCGGAACTAGGCCCCGACGCCCGGCCTCCCGAGGAATTCCGGTCCGGAAAACCCTGCGCCTTGGTCCTGGGCAACGAGGGCTGGGGCCTCCCCGCCGAGGTCTCCGACGCCAGCGACGGCCGGGTGCTCGTACCCATGGCCCGGGACGTGGATTCCCTGAACGTCGGGGCCGCCGGCGCCATCCTCATGTACGCCCTGTTCGGCCCCCCAGGGTCGACGAGCACCGTCTGAGGAACCCGCCCCGGCCGCCCGACGCCCTCCCGTCCGTCCGTCCACAGTCCACAGTCCACTGCCTACCGTTCACCGTTCTCCCCCAGGCATGCCTCGTCCAACCCGTACCCCTCCCCTCCCTCGTGGGCATCCGCCCCCGAGGCGCCCACGGGTTCCACGTGCACCACGATGTCGTAGACATTGTCCACCCGGGCCCGGATCTCCCGCTCCACCTCTCCGGCGATCTTGTGGGAGTCCCGTACGCTCATGTTCCCGTCCACCTCGATATCCAGATCGATGTCCCAGGCCCCCGCGATACGCCTCATGCGGGCCCGGTGCGGCTTGCCGGCGTTCGGGACGGCGCGCACCGCATCGAACACCCGGCCGTACAGGGAGGTGTCCGCGTTTCCGTCCATGAGCTCCAGGTTGGCCTCCCGGAATATCCCGAAGGCGCTCCGGGCCACCCAGAGGCCCACCAGGGCAGCGGCTACCGGGTCCGCAGCGGGGACCTTCGCGACGACGGCCAGGAAGAGCCCCGTCAGGACCGCGCCGGAGATCAGGATGTCCCCGGCCATGTTCTTGCCGTTCGCCTTCAGCATGGCGCTGTCCGCCTTGCGTCCGTAGCGGAACTGGGTCCAGGCCAGCAGTCCCTTTCCGGCCATGGAGGCTGCGGTCACGATGAGCGCCGCGGGCTCGGGGATCCGCAGAGGCTCCGGCCTCAGGAGCCGGCCCAGGCCGGATAGGATGAGCTGTCCGCCCGCGAAGAACAGGATGAAGGAAAGCGCCGTCGTTGCCACGGTCTCCGCCCGGCCGTGGCCCCAGGGGTGGTCCGAGTCCGCGGGCCGGGCGACGACGCCCGCCACGAACAGGGAAAGGGCCGCGATCACGACGTCCGTGGAGGAGTCTATCCCGTCCCCCAGCACCGCCAGGCTGCCCGCCCAGATCCCCGTGCCGATCTTGGCCAGGGCAAGGACGGCGTTGCCCGCAAGGGCGATCAGGGAGGCCCTGCGCAGCAGGGCGCTGCGGTCGGCTGCGGCATTCGAGCCCTGTCCCCGGACTGCCATGGTTCCTCCGAAGGTTCACAAGCTTCGTACCACTATAGCCGTAATCCGGATTCCCTGTCCATTTTCCGGTGGAATACCGGGGTCGTTCGGCTATATCGTAGGGTTCGAGGCAAGGAGGAGACATGGAAGCGCGATCGATCCTGCCCCCCGAGGAAGTTATGGAAAAGGCGTTCCGGGAACGGGACGAGGCCTTCGACGGCGTATTCTACGCGGCGGTCACGAGCACCCGGATCTTCTGCAGGCCCTCCTGCCCGGCCCGGAAGCCCGGACCGGGGCGGGTGGAGTTCTACGCCAGCCCCCGGGAAGCCCTCTTCGCGGGCTTCCGGCCCTGCCTGCGCTGCCGCCCCCTGGAATCCGGCGGAACACCGGACTGGGTCCGCGGTCTCCTTGCCGCGGTGGAAGCGGATCCGGAGCGCCGCTTCCGGGACCGGGACCTCAGGGAGATGGGAGCGGATCCCGCAGCCGCCCGGCGCTGGTTCAAGAAAGCCTACGGAATGACCTTCCAGGCCTACAACCGGGGCCGCCGCCTAGGCCGCGCCTTCGACTCCCTCAAGCGGGGCGGATCCGTAGACGACGCGGCCCTCGGATTTGGGTGGGAATCCTTCTCCGGTTTCCGGGAGGCCTTCGGCAAGGCCTTCGGCTCCCCTCCGGGAACGGTGGCCGCGGATGGGGACGGAGCCGGACCGGGGGTCCCAGGATCCCGGGGTTTCATCCGACTTGGGTGGATCGAGACACCTCTGGGCCCCATGGTCGCGGGCGCCGTGGACGAGGGCCTGTGCCTTCTGGAGTTCTCGGACCGGAGGATGCTGGAAGCCCAGCTCGAAACCCTGCGCTCCCGCTTCCGCCTGCCCCTCGCCCCCGCGGAGAGCCCCCACTTCGTTCCGCTGCGACGGGAGCTTTCCGCCTACTTCTCGGGCTCCCTCCGGGAATTCACGGTTCCCGTGGTCCTGCGGGGCACGGCCTTCCAGGAGCGCGTCTGGCGGGGCCTGCTCGGGATACCCTACGGGGGGACGGTCACCTACGCGGGCCTGGCGGAACGGATCGGCGCTTCCGGAGCCTCCCGCGCCGTGGGGCATGCCAACGGACTCAACCGCATCGCCCTGGTCGTGCCCTGCCACAGGGTGCTGAACGCGGACGGCCGGGTCGGCGGCTACGGCGGCGGGCTCTGGAGGAAACAGGCCCTCCTGGACCTGGAGCGGGGGACCCGCAGGTTCGGTTGAGCTATTTCAGCAATCCGAGCATCACGCCTCCCGCCGCGGCGATGACGCAGCCGCCCAGGGCAGTCCGGGCCGCCCGGGTATTCGGCGGGGGGTCCCGGAACACGTAGATCCCCGCCAGGGCGCTCACGATGATGTTCAGCTGGGCGATGGAAAAGCCCCGGCCCGTACCGATCCGCTCCGTCAATAGGAGCATGCCGTAGTTTCCCGCCGCCCAGAGAAGCCCGGAAAGGCCCGAGCGAAGGTAGTGGCCGGGACGGGCCATGGCGGGCGGCGCGGGATAGGCCAGGCAGAGGACCAGGGTTCCCGCCGCCATGCCCAGACTCATGGGCAGGGCCGCGCTCCATGGGGAGGCGCCGCTGGCCCGGATCGGGATGAAATAGGTCCCGAAGAAAAGGCCCGCCAGGGCTGCCAGGAGCATGCCCTTCACTACCCGCCCAGCGTCCCCGCCTCCGGGCTCACCGCCCGCCTCGTTCGACGATGCCGGAGCTTCCCCCCTGCGGGCGGACAGGATCAGCAGGACTCCCCCCGTCAGGACCGCGGCGGCCAGGGCCGTCAAGGCCTTCGTCCGCGTTGAGGCCCCCTCGAGCTCCCGGAAGAGCAGGGTACCCCATCCGAGCCCAACGGCCAGGTTCACGGGCACCCAGATGCCCGCGCCCCGGGCCAGGCCGATCATCTCCGCGGCCGCGAAGGCGGCCACCCCGCCCACGGACCAGAGCAGACCGCCCAGGAAGACGGGCCAGAAGGAAGGGCGGTCCCAGGCGGAACCCGTGAGGGCGAACACCAGGGCCGCCGCCCCCAGGTTGGCCAGGACGGCGTAGAGGGTCTTGGCCCGGGGATTCGGGGACCGGACATCCTGGGAAACCGCGAGCCAGGTGCCCCAGCCGAGGACGGGCAGAAGGGCGATCAGGAAGGTGCTCATGGCGGGAGTATACCGATCGCGGATGCGGCGGGATAGCCGAAACGGAACAGAAGCCGGGTTATCCCGAGTCCTGTTGTTTCTTTTTCACACACCTATCCGGGTAAAATAAACACACTATTTCCATTCGAAACATTTAGTTCCATAAGCCTCCCTCCGGGACTCATGGCCAAAAAGTAAGAACCGGGAGGACCGTTCTTGCTTGTCTTTACATTATATAGATTTACCAGCATTGAAACGTACCTCCCGGGGCCGGGTGGAATTTGGCACGAATTTTGCTTTATAGAAGGTGAAAACGACATCGGCGCGAAGACGCCGACACCCGGGGCAATCCCGGAATAGCAAGGAGGTGGCTATGTATACCAACCGATGGGAGCCGGCGACGGCCTTGGACTTCTTCGATTCCCTGGACGTCTTCCGGGACGAGATGGACCGATGGATGGAGGGCTTCCGGGCCCCGGAGGTCCGGGGCATCTTCGACCGAACCCTCACCCCCGCGGTGGACGTGATCGAGACCCGGGACGCCTTCGTGGTGAGCGCGGATGTTCCCGGGGTTTCCAAGAGGGACCTCAACATCACCCTTACCGGCACGGTCCTGAGCATCCAGGGCGAGAAGAAGGAAGAGGAAAAAGGGGAGAAGGGCCGCAAGTTCTTCCGCAAGGAGACCTGGACCGGCGGCTTCCGGAGGACCCTGGACCTGCCGGAGACCGCGGATCCCGAAAGGGTGAGCGCGGACCTAAAGGACGGGGTGCTGGTCGTGACGATCCAGAAGCGGGAAGAGGTGAAGCCCCGCCTGATCTCCGTCAACGTCAATTGATAGGGCCAAGGAGGAAGCCATGGAAGGGACGAAAAGCCTGACCGCCCCGAAGCGGCGGTTCGTCAACCCGGCCTGCTCCATCTGCGAGGATGAGGGCAGGGTCACGGTCACGGTGGAGATGCCCGGAGTCCGCAAGGAAGACCTCGAGATACGGATCGAGGGGAACGAGCTCTTGGTCCTGGGCAAGCGCACGGACTCCGCCCCGGAGGGCGGCTACCTGGTGCGGGAACGGAGATCCGGCGATTTCCGCAAGACCTTCACCCTGGACGAGTCCATCGACCACGAGGGCGTGGACGGCAAGCTCACGGACGGAGTCCTCACCCTCTCCCTGAGGATCAAGGAAGCCGCCCTGCCCCGGAAGATCGCCATCCGGTAAGACCGGCAGCATCCGAAAAGACCCGAGCCCAGGCTCGGGTCTTTTTTTGCCCGTTTCCGGGCACATTCCTTGACATATCCCGACGCCGTCGCCATAGTCCCGTCATGGGCGCACTCGTGACTCAGAAAAGCCACCCCCTTTCCCTGGATCGAAGGCAGTATCTCTGCGAGCGCTACGGCCTGGCGCCCCCGGAGCTGACCCTGCTGTTGGAGGATATCTGGGCCTTCACCGAGGAAACCCCGGAACAGTACGTGCTCCGGCGCCACTCGGAACTCCAGAAGCGCGGATGGACCAACGACGGCATCTTCAAGCGCATCGTCGGGGAACTAGCCGCCGGGAGATTCTCGGCGGAGCCCCGCTCCCTCCGGCAGATACGCCGAATCATATACGGATGACCGGCGGCTGCCGGAAAAGGAGCTTTCCATGTGCGGAATCATCGGATACACGGGCCCCCGCAAGGCGCTTCCCCTGCTTCTGCAGGGGCTCCACCTCCTGGAATACCGGGGCTACGATTCCGCGGGAATCGCCTTGGCGACGGAGGGTGCCATCCGGGTCTTCAAGAAGGAGGGCAAGCTGGAGAACCTGGAGGCGGTCCTCCCCGCCTCCTCGGCGGCCAAGTCCGGCATCGGGCATACCCGGTGGGCCACCCACGGCGTAGTTTCGGACAAGAACGCCCACCCCCACCTGGGCTCGAAAGGCCGCGTGGCGGTGGCGCACAACGGCATCCTGGACAACTGGGCGGAGATCCGGAAGGAGCTGGAGTCCGCGGGCGTGTCCTTCACAAGCGACACGGACAGCGAGGTGATAGCCCAGCTGGTCGAGCGGGAGCTGGAAACCCGGAAGCCCACGGAGGCGGTCATCGCCGCCCTGAAGCGCATCAGCGGAACCTACGGAATCGCCGTAGCCTTCGCGGACAAGCCGGGCCTGATCATCGGCGCCCGGAACGGGAGCCCCCTGGCCATAGGCATCGGCGACGGGGAGGCCTTCCTTGCCAGCGACCCCTCGGCCTTCGCCTCCCACACCCGGAAGGCGGTGTTCCTCCAGGACGGGGACATAGCCGTGCTCCAGCCCAAGACCTGGGAGATTCGGAACCTCCGGGGCGAGCTCTCGGACCGGGAGGCGGAAACCCTGCCCGCCCGCACCGCGGAGGGAGACAAGGGAATCCATCCGGATTTCTTCCTGAAGGAGACCTTCGAACAGCCTCAGGCGGTGGCCCGAGCCCTGGGCAACGGCGGCCGCCTGGTCAAGGACCTGGGCACCGCCAAGCTGGGCGGCCTGGACATGTCGCCCCGGGAGATCCAGGGCATCCGGGAGATCGTGTTCGTGGCCATGGGCACGGCCCTACACGCGGCCCAGATCGGGGCCCGGATCGTGGAAACATGGGCCCGCATCCCATCCCGGGCGGAGGACGCCAGCGAGCTTCGCTCCGCCAATCCCATCGTGAACCGGGACACCCTCTACGTGGCGGTCAGCCAGTCCGGGGAAACCGCCGACACCCTGGCGGCCGTCCGGGAGATCCAGATGAAGGGAGGCCGCGCGATCGGAATCGTGAACGGGGTGGGCTCCACCCTGGCCCGGCTCTGCGGAAGCGGAGTCTACGTCCACGCGGGCCCCGAGCACTCCGTGGCCGCCACCAAGAGCTGGAGCGCCCAGATCGTCTGCTGCGCCCTCCTGGCCCTGACCGTCGGCCGCTCCCGATATCTCTCCCTGGGGGAGGGGCGAAAGGTCGTGGAGGAACTCGAAGCCCTGCCCGACAAAATCGAGCGGGCCCTGGCCCTCAAGCCTCGGGTGGACGAACTGGCCAAGCGGTGGAGCGGCGCCAAGAGCACCCTCTTCCTGGGCCGGGGAGTTCTCTATCCCGCGGCCCTGGAAGGCGCCCTCAAGCTCAAGGAGATCAGCTACATCCACGCCGAGGGCTTCGCAGGCGGCGCCCTGAAACACGGCCCCCTGGCCCTGGTCAGCCCGGAAATCCCGACCTTCGCCCTCCTGGCGGAGGGGGAAACCTTCGACCGCACGCTTTCTAACATGTCCGAAGTACGCGCCCGTAAGGGGCCCGTCATCGCCGTGACGAACCGGGAGGATCCCCGGCTGGCGGACGCGGCGGACGAGGTCCTCCAGGTGCCGCCCTCCCTGGAGGTATTGGCGCCCATCCTGGAGACGATACCCCTCCAGCTGTACGCCCGGGCGGTAGCCTCGGAGATGGGCAGGGACGTGGATCGGCCCCGGAACCTGGCCAAGAGCGTGACGACGGAATAACCGCGGCTCCCCCGGAGAGTGCGTATCGAAGGATCCGGACCGGAATTCCCGAGGGTCTCGATAAAATTGACTTTTACGGTTTTTTTTTATAAAATGACTCTACCTATATGAGCAATACCCCGGTCGCGGAGTTCAAGGTGGACCAGCGCGTAGTCTACCCCAGTCAGGGAGTGGGCCGCATCACCACCATTACGGAAAAGAAGTTCAAGGACGTCTCCGTCCTGTACTACATCATCTACCTCGAATTCTCGGACATGACCGTGATGGTCCCGGTGGACAAGGCCCGGGACCTGGGCATCCGGCCCATCGTCCCCAAGGACGAAGCCCTGAAGGCGCTGAATTTCATCGCCGAGGAATACGCCCCCATACCCTCGGACTGGAAGCTCCGCTACCAGATGAACCTGGACCTGCTCAAGAAGGGATCCGTAATGGACATAGCCTCCGTGGTCCGGTCCCTGTACCACAGGTCCAAGATCAAGGAGCTCCCGATCCTGGAGCGAAAGCTCTACGACTCTGCCCTGAACCTCCTGCAGGACGAGGTATCCTTCTCCCTGGCGAAACCCAAGGAAGAGATCGCGGAGATCATCCGGCAGAAGCTGGAGGGCTGAACTCTCGGTCAGGGCCTGCGGGCCGTCCGCCGGATGGAGTCGAAGAGGGACGCGAACCTGGACTCCTCCCGGTAGAATACCAACGGATACCCCAAGGGAGCCTCCATGCTCACCGGTCCGCCCCGGAAGGTGCGGCTGGTCCAGAAATGGACCCATCTGTCCGGCGGCAGCCACGCCTCCTTGAGCTCCTGCCCCTTTCGGAACACCGGGGAAACCAGCAGATCCCGCCCGTAGAGGTACTGGTGGTCCAGGAATCGGACCTCCGGATCCTCCTCGTAATGGAGCCAGAGATGGCGGACCGGGGGAAGACCCGCGTCGGAGCACTCCTTCGCCGTCGAGGTGTGGTAGGGTTCCAGGGCGGCGAAGACGCCGGCCAGACGGGCGAAATGCCGGAGGCAGACGGGATCCGTCCAATACTGGGTGTTGGACAGGGGCTTGTTCCCCTCCTGGGTCCGGAAGAGGGGAGAAAAGGCGGCCATCTCGAACCAGCGCATGAGGCACTCGGGTTTCCGGGAGCCGAAGGCGCCGGAAGCGCAGCCTCCGGCGTCGAAGTGCCAGAACCCCGCGCCCGAAAGCCCCGCGGATAAGCCCGCGGGCACCACGCTGGACATTCCGTCGGAGTCGCTGAAATCCGCGGACTGCGTTCCCGCCCAGAATCCCGACGCGAGGGCCGGGGACCCGGCCCAGCCGGAGCGGAAAAAGACGGCGACCTCGTCCGCGCCGCCCGCCTCCTCCAGGGCTTCCCGGTTCGTCCGGGCCCAGAGCACGGGCCAAAGGTTGTGCAGGTCCGGGGCCCTCTCACCGGAATGCAGGACCGCGTCGTAGGGCAGGCACTCCCCGAAGTCCGCCAGCCATCCCGACATGCCCGGATCGATCATCCGGGTCCGGAGGGCGTCCTTGATCCACCGCAAGGCCCGGGGATTCGTCAGGTCCGCCATTCCCGCCGGGCGGGAAGCGGTCCCGAACCTATACTCCCCGCCCCCGGGGGACCGGACCAGGAAGCCCCGGTCCCTGGCCTCGGCGTACAGGCTCCCGTCCGCAGGCAGGAAGGGGGTGAGGTAGCCTAAAAACCGGATTCCCTCCCCCCGGAGCCGGGATATGAACCCCGGCAGATCCGGGTAGAGCCCCTCGTCCGCCTCCCATCCGAAGGAAGCCTGGAACCCCTGGCGCGTGTACCGGCCGCCGCACCAGTCCCGCACCCAGACCGCCGCCACCG
>JBGSPT010000466.1:0-7430 GCA_041738475.1 Treponematales bacterium | reverse complement strand
CGCGACCCCGGCCCTGCTGGACCGGGGCCTGAAGGGTATGATCGGCAAGGGCTTCCGGTCCCCGGAGGTGATCGAGTCCATGAAACGGAACGGAGCGGTCTATTTCGCGGCCGCCGGGGGAGCCGGGGCCCTGCTGGCCCGGCACATCCGGTCCCTGGAGGTGGTCGCCTGGCCGGAGCTCGGCCCGGAGTCCCTGAAGAGGCTGGAGGTGGAGGATTTCCCGGCCGTCGTGGCCGTGGATTGCCGGGGCGGGAACCTCTACGAGGAAGGCCCCGCGAAGTACCGCCGGGACCCGTGACCGTCCGGCGGGGGAGGTGAGCCATCGAAGGGATTCCCGAGGAGTTCGCACGGTACGAGCGCCAGCTGGGCCTGCCCGGGGTCGGCGTCGAGGGTCAGAGGCGGCTGGCCGCCTCCAGGGTCCTGGTCGTGGGGGCGGGAGGACTGGGCTCGCCCATCCTGTATTACCTGGCCGCCGCGGGGATAGGCATCCTGGGGATAGCCGACCGCGACACGGTGAGCGTATCCAACCTCAACCGCCAGATACTCCACGGACCCGGGGACCTGGGCCGGCCCAAGACGGAGTCCGCCCGGGAAAAACTGGCGGCGTTCCGGCACGATCTGGAGCTGCGACTCCATCCCGACTCCCTGGACGACGGGAACGCTCCGGGCATCGTCGCCGGGTATGACTTGGTCCTGGCCGCCGTGGACAGCCGGGAGTCCCGGAGGGTGATCAACCGCGCCTGTTTCGGTGCGGGCGTGCCCTGGATCGACGGGGGGGTGGACGGATTCGAGGGGATGGTATCGGTCTACCTGCCCCCCGCGGGACCCTGCTACGAGTGCCTGACCCGGGGCGCCCCGGACGAGTCCGGCCGGGTCCCCCGGCTTTTCGGCGCCCTGGCGGGAACGATCGGCCTCTTGCAGGTCCAGGAAGCCCTGAAGCTGCTTCTTGGAATCGGGAAGCCTCTGACCGGCCGGATCCTGTTCTACGACGCCCTGGAACCCCGCTTCGACGTGGTCGAAGTGCCCCCGGACCCGTCCTGCCCCGTCTGCGGAAAAAGCGATCTCCAGAAAATTGCCACGGAGAGCACGGAGGATTGAGCCTCGAACCAAAGATCTGACAAGATGAACAAGATAAGAAAGGATGAACAGGATAGTGGTTGAGTGTAGGGGACATTCGACACTTCTTCTCTATTATCTTGTTCATCCTTTTCCAATCTTGTAAATCCTGTCCTTCCTATGGTTCCAAGGCCAGGTTATTCCGCGACCTCCGTGAGCTCCGTGGTGAATCCTGGATACTTCATCACTCTTCCAGGCCGAAGACCACCTCCACCCGTTCGGCGTCCAGCCCGAATTTGCGGCAGAACGCCAGGGAGATGGCGGACAGGGAGGAGGCCGCCCGGCCCCGCACTGCCGGCTCCTCCGAGGTAGTCCGGGCGATTTCCTCGAAGCGGACGGTCAGGGCCGCCCGCATGGAGTCGATCATCCGCTTTTCGTCCAGGAAGATGGAACGGTCCAGGACCCGGGCTTCCAGGGTCTCCGTGCGCAGGGCGGGGGTCAGGGTCCGCAGGGGCGGGGTTGCGACGTACAGGATCCGATCCTTCCGGTTGAACCGGACGGACCACCGGGCCGGATCCGTCAGGTCCACGGCCCAGGAGAGTTCGGCCCAGGCGGAGAGTTCCACGGCCGCGTCGGAGCGGATGCGCAGGAGATCGCCGATCGTGGTGTCCCCGAAAAGCTGGCCCTTCGCGGTCTCCCGGACGACCAGCCTCTCCCTCCCCTGCGCAAGGACCAGCTTTCCCGTCTCCGAAAGCCCTTCCACGTAGGACAGAAAGTCCCGCTCCACGTCCTTCCGGGGTACGGTCCGCAGGGCCAGGTAGAGCCCCGCCGCAACTCCCAGCACCAGGATCAGGGTCCCGGCCAGTATCGCGGTTTGCTTTTTCATGCTTACAGGATAGGCCCTTCCTTGCCGGCGCGCAACCGGAGTCCCGGAGGCCGCCAAGTGTCTCGAAGCCTATGACGGCCCCGGCAGGATCTCAGGGGTCGACGGACCGGAACGCGGGACGGGAAATGGGATCCCGGATCTCGTAGTGGGCGGCCTCTATTCGGCCGTCCCCGTTGTCGGGAACCGTCAGCAGGGCGAAGGTGGGGCCCCAGCCCCCCCGGGGCCGGGACAGACTGCCGGGATTGAGCACCAGCAGCCCCTCCTCGAAGGACTTGTAGGGCACATGGGTGTGGCCGTAGAGGCAGGCGGAGGCTCCGGCTTCCCGGGCGGCCAGGATCATGGGCAGGGGGGAACCCGAGGCCAGGGCGGCGTGGCCGTGGGAAATGTACAGGAGATGTCTTCCCGCTTGTATTACCCGGCTGGGAGGCAGACGGGCGTCGGAATCCATGTTCCCTTTGACCGGCATGCAGGGTACGGAAACGGCGAGGGTCCGGAACAAGTGTTCCAGGTCCCGGATTCCGTCCCCCAGGTGGATGAGGAGGTCCAGCCGGGAGCCGAGGATCCGTACCACCGTTTCGAGGTTGTCCGGGTCGCCGTGGGTGTCGCTGACCACCAGGATCTTCACTCCGGTCCTCCCGCCTCGTACCCGTCGTCCAGGACCAGGGCGTCCCGGGCCTGGGCTTCCGCGGCCAGCCGGGTGGTCTCGGACAGGCGGGCGGACAGGAGCTTCACAAGACGGCGGGACGCCTTGGCGTCCACGGCAAGGAACCGCTCGAAGAGCCGGACAGGCAGGGCCAGGACGGATACCGGGGTCAGGGCGACGGTGGTGGCGGTCCGCCGGTCCCCCAGGAGGTAGGCCATCTCGCCGAAAAACTCCCCGGGCCGTACCGTGGATACCCGGACGGGCTGGCCGCCCCCGGCGGGTGCCTGGAAGATGCCCACCTCGCCCTCCCGGAGCAGGAATACCTCGGTACTCTCCTCGCCGGTCCGGAAGATTTCCGCTCCCTCCGGATAGTCCCGGCCGAACCTGCGAAGGAGGCGGAAGGGCATACGGGCTTCCTGGGAGGAGGCCCGGGCGGCTGCTTCCCTCGGCCGTTTTCGATGCAGGTACCGGCCCAGGAGGAGGGCGTCGAATGATTCCAGCACGTATACGAAACCCGCGAAGAAGAAATACAGGGAAAAGAAGAGATATACGTTGATCAGACCGAGGATGAGGTTCCCCAGGACCCCGTACAGCAGGTCGTACCGGGCGATGTTCCGGATCGAACCGAGGAGGGTCCGGAGGAGGGCGTAGGAAAAGGCGCAGAGGGCGGCTCCCCCCAGGCAGTGAAGGTGCCGGGGCCGCACCGGGGGAACCGTGCGGTAGGTCCCGTAGGCGAACAGGAAGAGCGCGGCATGGGGTGCCGCGGAGTAGGCCGCCCGGTAGAACCTGAGGAGTGTCCCCCGGGCCGCCAGGTCCCGGACGGAGTCCAGCACGATCCGGGCCGCCTGGGAGGCCGCCAACAGGGCGATTACCGCGAAGAGCAGGACGATCTCCACCGCGAAGGTCAAAAGGCTTTCCCGTACCGGCCGGACCGGACCCGCGTCCGCCCAGATGGTCCGGAGCCCCCGTTGGATGGAGGCCACCAGGAGCCGGGCGGCCCATACCAGGTTGACGATGCCGAAGACCGCGGCGAATCCCGTTAAGGGACGGGAGAGGTAGGCCCGGGAGATCCCCTCCAGGGTATGGGTCCCCAGGATTTCCCCCAGGGCGGCCTTCAGGGCTTCCGTCGCGGATTCGGAGCCGCGAAGGAACCAGGATGAGATCGCCAGGAGGACCAGAAAGGCGGGGGTGGCGGACAGGAGGAAGGCGTAGGCTCCGGCGGCGGCGTGGTTCGCGAGCTCCCGTCTGCCGAAGAGTTCCGCGGTGAACAGGAGGCGTCGCCCGGCCGATGCCAATCGGGTCCTCACGGAGGCCATGGGGCCATTCAGGGCTTCATCATCCGGGCCAGGGTGTCCGGGTCCAGCCGGAAGGGGCTTCCCAGGCCCTGGCAGAAGTGGTGGACCCGCAGGAGATGGACGGACAGGTCGGAGTAGATGACGAGGTCTCCGCTGCGGGTGTCGGTGACGTCGACGGAATTCTTGTGGAACACCCCGTCCTCCCAGGGGCAGGGCAGGACGCCCCGGGCATCCCCGGTCCGGGCCAGCCAGCGGCCCTCCAGGGTGACGGGCTCCCCGAGTCCCCGGGTACCGCCCTCCTTCCAGGCTTCCAGGCGGTCCGCCACGGCGTCGAATTCCAGCCCGAGCCGGCGGAAGGCTTCCTCGTCGGCCTGGATGATGTCCCCCAGGGCCCGCTCGTCCCGGCCCAGGAAACCCCGGGCGGTTATGACCCCGGGTTTCATCCTCTCCCGGGCGTCCCGTTCCAACTGGGTATTCTTCATCGGATACCTCCTGGCGCGGCCGCGCCGGGCCTACGCGAACTTGTCATAGTAGACGTCGCCTTCCGGGATGGCGTTTCCGGTCATGACGGCGATGCAGGCGTTGATCATGCCGGGGCTGCCGCAGAGATAGCCCTCCTTGGGCTTGGCCGGATCGACCTTTTCCTTTAGGTACCGGTCCAGGACGTCCGTGATGAGCCCCGTCTCGCCGGTCCAGTTCTCCTCGGGCTTGGGCTCCGAGAGGGCCGGGACGAAATGGAAGCGCGGCATGTCCTTCTCCAGGGCACGGAGCTCGTCCAGGAAGAACATGTCCCGGGTGCTGCGGGCTCCGAAGAAGTACCAGATCTCCTTGTCAGGGAAGGAGTTCTTCTCCTTCATGTCCCGGAACATGCTCCAGAAGGGGGCCATGCCGGAGCCTCCGGCCACGCAGATCATGGCGGCCGGGGTCTCGTGCACCCGGAACTCCCCGAAGGGCCCCACGAGCTCCACGTCCATGCCGACCTTCAGGTACTTGAAGACCCAGGAGGTCGCGATGCCCCCGGGCACCAGGCGGATGAGGAACTCCACGTGGTCGGGCTCGCCGGGGCGGGAGGACATGGAGTAGGCCCGCTGGACGCTCTCGGGTATGTCCTCATAGGGAGGGACGACGAGCTGGGCGTACTGCCCGGGGAGGTATTCGATGCTCGCCGGGTTCTTGAGCTGGACCCGTACCTCCTTGATGTCGTAGGTCAGGTCCCGGATGGACTCCACCTTGGCCGCGAACTTCTTCACGTAGAAGAGCTCGTCGGGAATCTCGATCCGGATGTCCTTCTTGAGCTTGATCTGGCAGGAGAGCCTCACGTTTTGTGACAGTTCCTCGGGATTGAGGTAGGGGGTCTCCGTGGGTAGATGGGGGCCCACGTCGGAGAGGACCCGGACCTTGCAGGCCCCGCAGGACCCCCGGCCTCCGCAGGCGGAGGGCACGAAGATGCCCTCCCCACCCAGGGTCCCCAGGAGGGGGGATCCCCCCTTTACCTTCAGGGACTTCTTCCCGCCGTTGATGTCCACGGTCACCTCGCCGTAGTTGTTCACGACGCGGTCCGTAAGGGCGATGACCAGGGCCAGGAGGCCCGAGATCGCTCCGGTTGCCAGGGGGCCGATCAGGAGGGGGTTCATGGTTCCTCCTACTGTACGGCGATCATGCCGGAAAAGCCGATGAAGGCCATGGCCATGAAGCCTATGGTCACCATGGTGATGCCCGCACCCTTCAGGCCCGGGGGCACCGGGTTGTTCTCGATGCGCTTGCGGATGCTCGCCAAAAGCATGATGGCCAGCCACCACCCCAGCCCGGAGCCCGCCCCGAAGGTCACCGCCTGGAGGAATCCGTAGTTCCGGATCTGCATGAACAGGATGGCGCCCAGGATGGCGCAGTTCACGGTGATCAGGGGCAGGAAGATCCCCAGGGCCATGTAGAGGGCCGGAGACACCCGGTCGATGATCATCTCCAGCATCTGCACCACCGCGGCGATCACGATGATGAAGATGATGAACGAGAGGTACTCGATGTCCAGGGGCAGGATGACGTACCGGAGGACCAGCCAGCTGATCGCTGCGCAGATGGTCATCACCACCGTAACCGCCAGCCCCAGGCCGTTGGCGCTGGTACGGTCCTTGGAGATCGAGATGAAGGAGCACATCCCCAGGAAGTTCGACAGCAGGATGTTGCTGGTGAAGATGGAGGCGAAGAAGAGGACCACGGGATTCACGAGGGGTTCTGGGTTCACGGTATCCTCCTTACGCCTTGGCCGGGGCGGGCTTGGGTCCCGGCTTGGCCGCCGCGGCCTTCGCGGCCTGCTTGGCCTGGACGGTCTTGGCCCACCACATCACGAAGGCCGTCAGGAAGAAGGCGCTGGGGGCCATGATCATGATGGTCCAGGGCTCGAAGCCCGCGGGCATCACCCGGAAGCCCAGGAGGCTGCCGAAGCCCAGGATCTCCCGGATCACCGCGATGGAGACCAGGACCGCCATGTATCCTAGGCCGCTGGTCAGTCCGTCCCAGAAGGACAGGACCGGCTTGTTGGCCGCCGCGAAGGCCTCCGCCCGGCCCATGATGATGCAGTTCGTGATGATCAGCCCCACGTAGGGTCCCAGCTGTTTGGAGACCTCCGGCAGGTAGGCCCGCAGGACGATGTCG
This sequence comes from Treponematales bacterium, assembly GCA_041738475.1. GTDB lineage: Bacteria > Spirochaetota > Spirochaetia > Treponematales > UBA12059 > JAAYUR01. The sequence continues at coordinate 898 of JBGSPT010000466.1, read as the reverse complement.
ATGAGGATCACGTAGAAGGAGATGACCAGGACCTGGACGATCATCCGCACCTTCCGGGGTATGGCCGCCTGCATGGCCGAGAGGGTCAGGCTGGAAAAGGCGGTCGCGAGGCTCACGCCCACGGTCATGATGAGGGTGTTCCGCACCGAGTTCGTGACCGCCAGGGTGGAGCAGATGCCCAGGATCTGTATGAAGATGGGGTTGTTGGTCCAGAGGTTGTCCCGGAGGATCTTTCCGGCTTTTCCGCTCATCGCGCGCCTCCCGCTATCGCCCGCAGGGCACGTATCCCGCCGTTCACGATGGATTCCATGGACTGGCTGGTACGGCTGGCCCCGGATACGCCGTCCAGAAGGCCGTTGTCCGGGTCCGGATCCCCGGTGCCCCGGGACTCGGCGCCCGTCGCGATCCGGATCCCTTCGGGCCCGATCTTCTCGCCCCGGAACTGGTCCCGGAACCAGGCCTCGTCGATGCGGCCCCCCAGTCCGGGGGTCTCGTTCTGGGCTACGATCTGCAGGCCCGCGAGCCGCTCGACCCCGGAGTCCGCGCCCAGGATGATGGTGATGGAGCCCCAGAGGCCCGCCCCGGTGACCCGGGCGGCGACGTAGGTCTTGCCGTCCGCCTCGTAGCGGTAGGCTTTTTCCGCCCCGGCGCCCTCTGGTACGGGCTCCTCCCGGAGGAGCTTATCGTACAGGGACAGAGCTTCCTGGGGCGAGGCGTAGGCGATGCCGAAGGCGTCCAGGACGGCAGCGCGCTCCGCGAAGAGCCGGTTGGCCGCAACCTGTTCCTTGGTGGCCTCGTTTGCCAGGGCCAGGAAGAAGACGAAGGCCGCGCATACGACGAAGGTGAAGACCACCACGTAGAGAACCGAGTCTTTCTTCATTTCCCGGCCTCCTTGCCG
>JBGSPT010000457.1:0-2989 GCA_041738475.1 Treponematales bacterium | reverse complement strand
GACGACACCGCGGCCGTCGTGTGCGCCCGGGCGGCCTTGGCGGCCCGGAAGCTCGGCCGGCCGGTGAAGCTGACCTACGACCGGGAGTGGTCCTTCAGGGAGAGCTATAAGCGCCATCCCTACCGCCTGCGGTACCGGGTGGGCTTTTCCAAGGACGGCACGGCCCGGGCCGCGGAGATCGACATGCTCTGCGACTCCGGGGCCTACACCAGCGTGACCCCCTGGGTGAACTGGCGGAGCACGGCCCAGTGCTGCGGCCCCTACTACGTGGACGCGGTTCGCATGGACATCCGGGCGGCGGCCACGAACAACGTCTTCACCGGGGCCATGCGGGGCTTCGGGGCCCCCCAGGTCAACTTCGCGGTGGAGCAGGTGATGGACATCGCGGCGGAGCGCCTGGGGCTTTCGCCTCTGGAAATCCGTCGGAAGAACATGGTCAAGCAGGACGGCCTCACGATCACGGGTCAGCGCCTGGATACCCATGTGGTCAGCCTGGGCCAGGTGATGGACACGGTGGTCCGCGACTCGGGGTACGAGGCCAAGCTGGCCCGCTGCTCCCGGGGGAAGGCCGAGGAGGGCGAGCTCTACGGCATAGGCCTGGCGATCAGCTACCGGGGAGCCTCCCTGGGGGCCGAGGGCCTGGACTACTGTTCCGCGGTGGTGAACATCCAGGCGGACGGATCGGTCCTGCTGGATGCGGCGATCCACGAAAACGGACAGGGCGCGGAGTCCGTGCAGATGCTCATACTGGCGGAGGAGCTGGGACTCCCGGTGGAACGGATCCGGCGTCAAAGGTCCTCCACCTCCCTGATCCCCGACGGGGGCACCACGGTGGCAACCCGGGGCACGATCCTGGGTGGCGGAGCCGTGGCCCAGGCGGCCCGTGATCTCAAGAGGCTCATGTCGGAAACCCTGGCGGACGAGCTGGGCGACCCCAAGGCGGTCCGCTTCGAGGGCGGCCGGGTGGGCGTTCCGGGGGGACCCTCCCTCTCCTGGGAGGAGGCGGTGGCCCGGATGTACGACCGCCGGGTCTACCCCTTCGCCTTCGGCACCTTCCGCGCCCCTCCGGTCTCCTGGGACGAGCACACGGGCCAGGGGGACGCCTACTTCACCTACGTGTACTCCTGCCAGGCTGCGGAGGTTTCCGTGGACGCGGCCACGGGCAAGGTCACGCTCCTGGCCCTTTGGGCATCCCATGACGTGGGCCGGGCCATCAACCCGCCCCTGACCCTGGGGCAGGCATACGGCGGCATGGTCCAGGCCGCGGGCATGGCCCTGATGGAAGACCTCGCCCAGGAAGGCGGCCGGATCGGCAACCGGAACCTGGACCGGTACAAGATCCCCCGGGCCCGGGACATCCCCGAGATGCGGTGCACCCTGGTGGAGAACCCCGACCCGAACTCGCCCACCGGCGCCAAGGGCATCGGGGAGCCGGCCGTCGAGCTCCTGGCGCCGGCCATAGCCAACGCGGTGTACAACGCCACCGGCATACGCTGCCGGGACCTCCCCATCCGTCTCGACCCGGAGGCCCTGAAATGAGCGATGCAAAACCCGACAGCCCGGACGGCGCCCTGACCGTCAACGGAATCCGCCGGGAGGTCCGCGCCGAGGATGCGGACCTGACCCTCCTGGACTATCTCCGGGAGGTCCTGGGACTCACGGGCACCAAGAACGGCTGCGGCGTGGGGGCCTGCGGATCCTGCACGGTGGTGGTGAACGGCCAGGGGCGCAGGTCCTGCAAGACCCGGGTCTCCGAGGTCCTGGGCAAGGACGTGGTGACCATCGAAGGACTGGAGGGGAAGGACGGCTCGCTCCACCCGATTCAACAGGCCTTCATCGACGCCGGGGCGATCCAGTGCGGATTCTGCACCCCCGGCATGGTGATGAGCGCATACGCCCTCCTCCTGAGGGATCCCTCGCCGGACCGCCGGGCCGTACGGACCGCCCTTTCGGGAAACCTCTGCCGCTGTACGGGGTACCAGCAGATCGTGGACGCGGTGGAGTTGGCCGCCGCCCGGATGCGGGGAGGGGTCTAGCCCTTTCCCCTCCGCGTAAGCTCCCGGATCGATTCTTCCAGGACCGCCGCGGCCGTCTCGTTGTCTCCGTCCTTCCGGACCGCCGTTCGGAGCCAGCGGCTTCCGTCCAGGTACTCGCCCTCCGAGTAGTCCCGGAAGTCTACTCCCCGGGCCCGGGCGGCTTCGGCGGCCTTCCGGGCGTCGACCCCCTCGATCCGGACCAGCAGGAAGTCGGCGAAGCCCGTCTCGGGCTTCACCCCGGGAATCCGGGACAGCCGCTCCGAGAACCGGGCCCGATACCCCGCGATCCGGGCCGCCGATTCGGCGAAGAACCCGGGATCCGAGACGGCCCGGAAGGCTATCTCCTCGGCCCTGGGATCTCTAGGCCGCGCTTTCAGGGCCGCCTCGATCCGGCGCGCCACGGAGGGAAACGCGGCCGCGTATCCCAGGTGGAGACCCGGAATCGCCAGGGCCTTTGTCAGGGAGCGGAGGACCAGGAGGTTGTCCGGCAGCCGCCGTCCCGGGGCCAGAATCGGCTCCACCCCGTCCGCGAGCTCCGCGTAGGACTCGTCCACGCACAGGAAGTGCCCGGGCAGGACCCGGGCGGCCTCTATGACGGTTTCGATCGGCAGGGGCACCCCCACGGGGTTGTTGGGGCGGCCCAGGAATACCAGGGCCTTTCCGGGAAGCCGGGACATGTCCGCCCGGAGGCTCCCGGGGCGGAGGGTGTAGCCGTCCTCCTCCCGGGCGGGATGGAGGTGGAGGGGCAGGCCCGCCGCGGCCGCGGCCCGCTGGAAGCCGGAATACGTGGGCGGAAGGGCCAGGACGATATCGACCCCGAGGGCCCTGGGGAGGACGGATAGGAGGTCGTTGGAACCTTCCCCGAACACGAAACAGTCCGGGGAAAAGGAGAAGCGCCGGGAACAGGCTTCCTGGGCCTTCCGGAACCCGTGCCCGGCCGGGGCACCCTCCGG
>JBGSPT010000414.1:0-16846 GCA_041738475.1 Treponematales bacterium | reverse complement strand
CCGGAACTGCAGCGCCCGAACCTCCAGGGCCGGGAAGCGCTCCTGAATCTCCGTGAGGAGGCGGGCCTGACGGAACTGGAGCATCTGGATCCACCCGGGATGATCGACTTCCACGGTCACCACATGGGTATCCATGTCCGTTATCCGGGAATGGGCGGCCGCCCGGTCCCCCGCCAGGGCGGCCCAGGCCCCCGTCACCTCGGCCCAGGTGCCCGCCTCCCGGGCCGCCTTCGGGGAGATGAGGGCGGAAATGAGTTCAGCGGCGGTCCGAATCCGTGAGTCGTCCATCGGTCACCCAGTATATCATCGTCACCCCGTCTGCGTAGGCTTCGTAGGGCTCCCCGGGAAGGAAGGTAAAAAACGCCTGCTCGTGGAGAGGAAGGCCCTCCATGAAACGCCGGCGCTTTCCGGGGTCCAACTCCAGAAGGACATCGTCCAGGAGGAGCAGGGGATTCCGGCCGGTGCGTTCCGCGCAAAATCCGGCCTGGGCGATCCGCAAGGTCAGGGCCAGGAGCCGAAGCTGTCCCGTGGACGCGAAGGCGGAAAAGTCCCCCCCCTCCCGGGTGAAGCGGAACCGGTCCCGATGGGGCCCCGAGAGGGTCACACCCAGGGCCAGCTCGTCCGGCCTCCGCGACCGGAGGGCCGCTACGACGTCCTCCCTGGAGTTCCCGATCTTCCAGGAGGGCCTGTATTCCAGACCCACCCGTATACCCAGCCGGGACACGGTCTCGTATCGCTCGGCGAACACCGGATCGAAAAGTCCCAGGATTTCGGCCCTACGGTCCCGAAGCACCGTCCCGTACTCGGCAAGCTGTTCGTCCAGGATTTCGAGGACGTCCAGCCTCCTGTCCTTGAGGGACTGGTTCCGCATCCGCAGGACCTTCCGGTAGGACCTAAGGCTGTCCAGGTAGCCCGGAGACACGAGGCTGGCGGTCTGGTCCAGGAAGAAGCGGCGGCGCTCGGGCTCGCCCTGGGCGAAGTCCATGTCCGAGGGGCAGAAGACGACCGCGGGGTTTCGCTCGATCATAGCCTTCCGGTCCGGCACCGCCTTGCCGTCCATGGCCGCAGCCTTGCGCCCGGCGCGGTAGGTCACGGTCACCCGTGAAGGCGGATCCTCCGGAGCGGACCGGGTTTCCGCGGCCAGGGACCATTCCTCTCCGCCGTGCAGGGCAGCCTCCGCGTCGGCGGCTCCCCGGAAGGAAGTCCCGTAGCAGAGGCAATAGACGGCGTCCAGGAAATTGGTCTTTCCCTGGCCGTTCTCTCCCACCAGGAAGACCCGCCGGGCTCCGACCTCCGTGGAGGCGTCCGCCAGGTTACGGAACCGGAACGTGGTTACGGACTGGAACATGCGCCGGGGTCACTCGAGCTGCATGGGCATGATGATGTGGAAGTAGTCCGTCTCGGGCTCGGGCCGCACCGTGATGGCCCGGTTGGGCTCGGTGAACTCGATCTTCACCTCCTCGGACTTTATAACCCGGAAGGGATCCTCGAGGTACTTGTAGTTCAAAGCCAGCAGGGCGTCCTCACCGGCGTAGCGGCAGGGGATCTCTTCCTTCGCGGTGCCCAGTTCGCTTTCCTCCGAGGACACCGCGAGAGTCCCGGCGGAGAGGTTGAAGAAGGTCCGACGAGACTTCTGCTCCACGAAGATGGAAACCCGGCGGAGGGCGTCCAGCGTCTCCGCCCGGTTCAGGACGAAGTACCGGGACTGGCTCTGGGGGATGACCTTTTGGTAATTCGGGAACTGCCCCTCGATCAGGACGGAGCTGACCCGGTAGGTCCCGAACTTCACGAAGAGGTTCTTCTCCGTGACCGCCAGGTCCACGGGCCCCTCGTCGGAGGCGCGCTTCAGGATCAGGGAAAGGATCTTGGGAGGGACGATCACGCCCTTGAAGTCCGGGATCGAAGGATCGATGTCCTTACGGATGTAGGCCAGCCGGCGACCGTCGGTGGCCACCATGACCAGGCCTTCCGGAGTGCGTTCCAGAAAAACGCCGTTCATGAAATACCGGGTCTCGTCGTCGGAAACCGCGAAGACCGTCTGGGTGATCATCTCCTTCAGGTCCTTGGAGGGGAGGGAGAACCATGCGGCGTCGTCCGCCTCGGGGAGCTCCGGGTATTTCTCGCTGGAGATGGTCTTGAGCTGGAACCGTACCTTCTTGAACTGGGGTTTTACCACGACCTTCGCGTCGTCATACTCGACCTCGATGTCCCCCTCGGGGATGCTCGAGAGGATTCCCGAAAGCTTGTCGCAGAAGACCGTTACGGATCCCGGAACCGCGACGTCCACGGGGATGCGGGTCTCGAAGCCGACCTTGATGTCCGTGGCGCGTATGGATAATGCCCCGTCCGCCGCTTCCAGCAGGACGTTGGACATGATGGACAGGGCGTTCTTGGAGGCGATGATCTCCTGGGCGAAGGAAATTTCCTTGGCGAAGGCGTTCTTTTCACAGGTAAACTTCATGTTTCCACCTCCGGGGTACTGTACCATGTTTTTCGGGCCTAGGACAATGGAAATCAGGACTCGGGACTCGGGGGTCAGGATTCGGTACTGTCCATGTTCCTATTGTCTTTGTAGAATTTATTAAATTCAGTAGCAGTAGTAATAAGGCAAACGGTTCTGTGGATAGCCGGTCTAAGTGCCTCCCCACCCGGCAGTTGGCCTGGGGATGCTTTCTTCGAAACTTCCGGGGCGTTATCCACATATCCACGAGCCGCCGGATCCATGCACCGGCAAACTGCCTTTCCCAAAGCTTTTCCCGGGTTTTCTCCGTACTCTCCGAGCGCTCCGTTGTGAGTCCGAAAGGCTCACCCTTTCGTGCTCATCTCCTTCACAGCGGACACGATCTGCTGGATGTTCGTCTCCAGGGCGGGATCCAGTTTCAGGCGTTCCTCGATCTTCTGGCAGCCGTGCATCACCGTCGTGTGGTCCCGGCCGCCGAACTCCAGGCCCAGCTCCGTGGTCGAATACTCCGTGAGTTCCCGGGCTATGAACATGGCCACCTGCCTCGGATAGGCGATGTTCTTGGTCCTCTTCTTCCCCTTCAGGTCGCCGTAGGAGATCTTGAAATGGTCGGCCACCACCCGCAGGATGTGGTCGATGGTGACGTTGCCGTGTTTGGACTGGCTGAAGACGTCCTTGAGTTGCTGCTGGGCGATCTCCAGGGTGATGCTTTTACCGACCAGGGCGGCGTAGGCGCTCAGCTTCATCAGGGCCGCCTCCAGGTCCCGGACGTTGGTGGAGATGTTCTTGGCGATGATGTCCGTCACCTCCGTGGGGACCGGCAGCTTGGCGCTTTCGGCCTTCTTCCGGAGGATGGCGCACCGGGTCTCGTAGTTGGGCGGCTGGAGATCCACGTTCAGGCCCCGCTCGAACCGGCTTCTCAAGCGGTCCGAGAGGTTCTTCAGCTCCGACACCGGGCGGTCGCAGGTGAAGACCATCTGCTTGTTCGTGTCGTACAGGGCGTTGAAGGTGTGGAAGAGCTCCTCCTGGCTGCCCATCTTTTTTTCCAGGAAGTTAATGTCGTCGATCAGAAGGATGTCCGCCTGGCGGTACTTGTTCTTGAAGGTGTGGGTGGTCTTGTCGTGGATGGACTGGATGAACTCGTTGGTAAACTCCTCCGCGGACAGGCAGATGATCTTAGCCTTTCCCGCCTCCGCCCAAACCCGGTTCCCTATGGACTGCATCAGGTGGGTCTTGCCCAGGCCCACGCCGCCGTAGATCAGGAAGGGGTTGTAGGCGGTTCCGGGGTTCTTGGCAATGGCCAGGGCCGCGTTGGCCGCGAAGGAGTTGTTCTCTCCGATAACGAAGTTCTCGAAGGTCAAGTCCGTCCGCAGGGAAGGATGCTTGGTCCGGGCGGGGCGGGCGGGCGCCGAGGGTACGGGCTCCGCGGATCTGGGCGTTCCGGCCGTCTCCGGGGATGCCTGCTTCTTTTCGACGATGAACTCCAGGGAAAGGAGCTTTCCCGTCAGGTCCGACAGCTTGGCTTCTATGGTCTTCTGATAGGCCTTGATGAATTGGTCCCGGTAGAAGGCGGAGGGCACACGGACCCGGATGGTGTCGGGGGTGGCGCCCGCATATTCGATGTTGAACCAGATGGAAAACTCGTGTTCCCCGAGTTCCTGTTCCAGCTGTTTCAACGATTCATTCCAGAACGGGGAATAGTCGATCTCGTTCATCCTGTGCCTTCCTTGTCCTTCTACGGTACCGTATTTTCACAAGTTATCCACAATGAATCAAGGAGAACCGAAAAGCTTATAACCGGAATCGGGAATCATCATATCCCGGGGAACTGTGAATTGCGGGTGTGGAAAGGTAGTGCGTTCCGGATAATTGCTTTATGGAAAATAAAATATTCAGACAGCACAGAGGCGCGGCAATCGGCGGGCCGTGTCTGATATCTTGTTATTCCTTGATGAGCAACAGGTTACAAAGATACTAACAGGATATCCACAACCTCGGAGAGACCCGTAATTCCTGACGCATCAAGGCGGGTCGCCTTGTCTTTCCTCCTCGAACCGAGTATAATCCTGAAACCAGGTTCGGCAAGTCCTTTCTTCCATCGGACCGATGGATGCCGATACGCTTCGCCCGTCCCGGATCGCGGGAACGCCGCCGCGACATACCACGATGATAGGTACCCGCATGGAATCTGCATATTCTGCCCAGAACATCCAAGTATTGAAGGGCCTCGAAGCCGTCCGCAAACGCCCGGGGATGTACATCGGCTCCACCGGCCTGGACGGCCTCCATCACCTGGTCTACGAGGTGGTGGACAACTCCATCGACGAGGCCTTCGCGGGGGTCTGCGACCGCATCGAGGTGGTCCTGGAGCCCAACGACATCGTGAGGGTGACGGACAACGGACGCGGAATCCCCGTGGACATGCACCCGACCGAAAAGGTCTCCGCCCTGGAGATCGTCATGACCAAGCTTCATGCGGGGGGCAAGTTCGACAAGGGCTCCTACAAGGTGTCCGGGGGTCTGCACGGCGTCGGAGTCTCGGTGGTCAACGCCCTGTCCTCGGTCTGCGAGGCCTTCGTCCATCTGAACGGATCCATCCATTTCCAGCGTTACCGGATGGGCATACCCGAGGCCCCGGTCTCCACCCTGGGGGCCACGGAAAAGCGGGGAACCGTAGTCCGTTTCCAGCCCGATCCGTCGATCTTCGAGTCCACGGTCTTCTCCTTCGACGTCCTGTCGGGACGGCTCCGGGAGCTGGCCTTCCTGAACAAGGGCGTCACCATCACCCTGACGGACGAGCGGCTTTCGACGCCCAAGACACACGAGTTCCGCTTTGACGGAGGCCTCCGGCAGTTCGTGGAGTACCTGAACAAGAACAAGTCCGTCCTCCACAAGGAACCTATCTATTTCTCCGGAACCCGGGACGACGTGGAGATCGAGGTCGGCCTCCAGTACAACGACACCTTCAACGAAACCATGTTCGCCTTCGTGAACGGGATCAACACCCGGGAGGGCGGCACCCACCTGATCGGCTTCAAGAGCTCCCTGACCCGGATCCTCAACGAGTACCTCAAGAAGAGCAAACTGGCCAAGAAGATGGAGGACACCCTCTCGGGGGACGACGTCCGGGAAGGGTTGGTCGCGGTCCTCTCCGTGAAGGTCCAGAATCCCCAGTTCGAGGGCCAGACCAAGGGCAAGCTGGGCAACTCCGAGGTGAAGGGTATCGTGGAGTCCTTCTGCAACGACCAGTTCACCCTCTACTTCGAGACCTATCCCGAGGTCATCAACGCCATCCTGGAAAAGACCGTCCTGGCCGCCAAGGCCCGCATCGCCGCCCGCCAGGCCCGGGAGCTGACCCGGCGCAAGTCCTTCCTGGAGAGCGCGGGCCTGCCCGGCAAGCTGGCGGACTGCTCGGAGAAGGACCCGGCCAAGTGCGAGATCTTCATCGTGGAGGGAGATTCCGCCGGCGGCTCGGCCAAGATGGGCCGGGACCGGAGCTTCCAGGCCATCCTCCCACTCTGGGGCAAGATGCTGAACGTGGAGAAGACCCGGATCGACAAGGTCATCGGCAACGACAAGCTCCAGCCCATCATCGCCTCCCTGGGCACGGGGATCGGGGAGGACTACGACGTCTCCAAGCTCCGGTACCACAAGGTCATCATCATGGCGGACGCCGACGTGGACGGGTCCCACATCCGGACCCTCCTCCTGACCTTCTTTTACCGGTACATGACGGAGATGTTGGAGAAAGGCCATGTCTACCTGGCCATGCCGCCCCTTTATAAGATCGCTTTCGACAAGCAGATTCACTACGCCTACGACGACGCCGAAAAGGACCGGATCCTGGCGTCCATCGGCAAGGACCCGGAAAAGATCAACGTCCAGCGCTACAAAGGCTTGGGCGAGATGAACCCCGACCAGCTCTGGGAGACCACCATGGATCCGAACCGTCGCAGTATCATGCAGATACGCATGGAGGACGCGGTTGAGGCCGAGGAGGTCTTCACCACCCTGATGGGCGAGCAGGTCGAGCCCCGGCGGAAGTTCATCGAGGAGAACGCCGTGTACGTCCAGAACCTGGACGTCTGATTCCGGTACCCAGGAGCTTTTTTACATGGCTGAAATGACCGGCAAGACGATCCCCGTCTCCATAGACGACGAGGTCAAGACCGCCTATCTGAACTACGCGATGAGCGTCATCGTGAGCCGCGCCCTGCCGGACGCCCGGGACGGCCTAAAACCCGTGCACCGACGGCTCCTGTACGCCATGGACGAGCTGGGCCTCAGGCCCAACGCCTCCACCAAGAAGAGCGCCCGCATAACCGGCGACGCCATGGGAAAATACCACCCCCACGGCGACCTCTCCCTCTACGACGCCCTGGTCCGCATGGCCCAGAGCTTCTCCCTCCGCTACCCCCTGGTCCAGGGCCAGGGAAACTTCGGCTCCATAGACGGGGATCCCCCCGCCGCCTCCCGATATACCGAGGCCAAGCTTTCCCGGGTCGGGGAGGAGATGCTCGGAGATCTGGGCAAGGACACCGTGGACTTCGTCCCCAACTACGACGAGTCCCTCAAGGAGCCCTCGGTTCTTCCTTCCGCGGTACCGAACCTCCTGGTCAACGGTTCTTCCGGGATCGCCGTGGGAATGGCCACCAACATGCCGCCCCACAACCTCCTGGAGGCCGGGGAGGCCGTAGCGGCCTTCATCGACGACCCGGAGATCTCCGTCGACGGACTCATGCGGCATGTCCAGGGTCCGGACTTCCCCACCGGAGGCATCATCTTCGGCCGCCGGGGCATCCGGGAGGCCTACGTCACCGGCAAGGGCAAGATCGTCGTCCGGGGAAAATTCCAGATCGAAACCCAGAAGGGCGGCCGGGAACAGATCATCTTCACGGAGATCCCCTACGCGGTGAACAAGGCCAACCTTGTGGCCCGGATCGCGGACCTCATACGGGACAAGGTGATCGAGGGGATTTCCGACCTCCGGGACGAGTCCGACAGGGAGGGCATCCGGGTCGTCATCGAGCTCAAGAAGGGCGCCGTCCCCAAGCTCATCCTGAACCAGCTCTTCGCCCATACCGCCCTGCAGTCCACCTTTGGAGTCATCAACCTGGCCCTGGTTAAGGGCCAGCCCAAGCTCCTGGGGCTCAAGGATATCGTCTCCTGCTTCGTCGCCCACAGAGTCGAGGTGGTAACCCGAAGGTCCCGGTTCGACCTGCGCAAGGCCGAGGAAAAGGCCCACCTCCTGCGAGGGATGATGATCGCCCTGCGGAACATCGACGAGGTCGTCCGGATCATCAAGGCCGCCAAGGACGTGGAAGCCGCCAAGAAGGGGCTCATGGAGCGCTTCGAGCTGGACGAGGTCCAGTCCCAGGCCATCGTGGACATGCGCCTGGCCAAGCTCACTTCCCTGGAGACCGAGAAGCTTGAGGCCGAGCTCCGGGAGACCGAGGCGACGATCGCCTTCCTCAAGGACCTCCTGTCCAGCGAGGCCAAGATCCGGGCCTTGGTCAAGGACGAGACTCTGGCCCTGGCCAAGAAGTACGGGGACCCCCGGCGCACCGAGATCGTCCCGGACGAGATCGAGGCTCTGAATATCGAGGACCTCATCAAGAAGGAGGAGATGGTCATCCTCCTGTCCAACAAGGGGTTCATCAAACGGGTTTCCACCGCGGCTTATCGAAGCCAGGGACGGGGAGGGAAGGGTTCCAACTCCACGGCCCTTCTGGAGGACGACTTCCTGGAACAGATCTTCATCGCCAACACCCACGACTACATCCTGTTCGTCTCTTCCGCGGGCAAGGCGTACTGGTTGAAAGTGCACGAGATTCCGGAGGCATCCCGGCAGGCCCGTGGCGCCCACATCAAGAGCCTCCTGGCCATCTCCCAGAACGAGGAGATAACCACGGTGGTGGACCTCAAGGATTTCTCGGAGACCGAGTTCCTCTTCATGGGGACCCTGCGGGGAGTGGTGAAGAAGGTTGCCACCCGGGACTTCGCCAACGCCAAGACCCGGGGGATCATAGCCATCAACCTGGACGAAGGGGACAGGCTCGTAAGCGCCTGCCGGACCGGCGGCCAGAACGAAGTGGTCCTGATAACCCGACGGGGACAGGCCCTCCGGATCACCGAAAAGGACGTCCGGGTCATGGGCCGAGCCTCCCGGGGGGTCTGCGGGATCCGGCTGGAGGACTCCGACGAGCTGTGCGCCATGCTGCCCGTGGATCCCGAGGAGCGGATGCTCATCCTCTCGGAGTACGGCTACGGCAAGCGGGTCCGCTTCGACGAGTACAATTCCCACGGCCGGGCCACTCGGGGTCAGCGGATCTACGATCCCGACGACAAGACCGGGGAACTGGTGGGCGCCATAGCCGTTCGTGTCGAGGATGAGGTGGTGGTGATCACCTCCCAGGGGAAGACCCTGAAGCTCCCGGCGGATTCCGTTTCCACCCAGGGCCGCCAGGCCCGGGGCGTCCGGATCGTGAACATCGACAAGCCCGACTTCGTGATCGGCCTGGACCGGATCGTCCAGGAGGACGAGGGAGAACCGCAGGATCCGGAACCGAAGAGCGGACAGGATGGACAGGATTGAGAAAGGATGAACAGGATGTGGATCTGAGGAATAAGGATTGGGTCAGGTCATTTTCCGATTCTTGATCCTGTTCATCCGGTTCCGATCCTGTATATCCTGTCCGGGTTTTTCATACGTACCTTGTTTCACGTGAAACATTCGGGCCGCCCTCTTTCCCCGGATGACAACCGATAGTCCAACATGATCAACAAGATTCCGAAGAGATGGACAAGATAGAGGAATAGAGAGGAGATTGCGCCATCTCTCGACACCTATCTTGTCAATCCTTTCTTCATCTTGTCCATCTTGTTGGATCTATGGTTCCAGGGCTATAGAGGGAGAGTGTGTTTCACGTGAAACATTCATCCCCACTTCTTATCCTTTTTTCTCTGTGCCCTCTGTGCCTCTGTGGTTACGTTTTCGGGGGATGCCTATCCCAGGGTGAACCGCGCCTCGGGGGTGTTGATCCGGACCGCCCGGACCCGGGCCAGGTTCGGGGAACGAAGGAACTCGTCCGCGTCCCGGACAAAGGCGTAGAGGGGTGCTGCTGAATCTTCCGCCAGGAAACGAGGTTTCAGCCGAAATCGACCGCCCTCCCAGACAAGGACCTCCAGGGCGCGGGCTTCCGAGCGGAGGGCTTCGAAGGATGCCAGATCACGGGCGGATGGGGATTCCTTCCGAAGGACTTTCACGATCATCCTGCGCAGGAGTACGCGAAAAGCCCGGGCTTTCTCCAGGGCGGCGGCTCCGGATTGCGGTTCCCGGCAAGCCTTGGCCTGGAGGATGTCCGCCTCCGCCGCCGGGAGTACCGCGGTTCGAACCGCCAGGGCCAGGATATCCCCGTACTCGGATATCAGGTCCCGGGTATCCTCGCAGCGGGCCTGGGCCGTCGGGATCGCCGGATGAAGGGTGTTCAGCAGGTCGAGGCAGGGGCGGCCGCCGTCCAGGCTCATCGCGCGAACGGGCCGTGAAGGATCGTCCCAGGGAAGGGTCATGGGCGCACCTCGGCTCGGATCGGATACCGTAACCGTAACGCGGTTCGGGCGAAATAGCCAGAGCGTGGCCGCCTCGGCTGGCGAAACGTTTCACGGAGGGAGAAGACAGGATGTACAGGATGAAGAGAGGATGAACGAGAATGAGTTGTGTTTTTTCCTACCTTTCCATCCTGTCAATCCTTTCCCGTATCCTGTCCGTTCTATGGTTCCAGGGCATGCGGAAAAAGCCGCAGGGTTCGATAATCCAGGGTCGCCCCCTCCCGGAGTACGGACCGGGCGAAGCCGGATAGGCGCCGGTTGTCGAGTACCCGTTCCAGTTCACCGTCCGCAGCGGCTTCCTCGAATCGATCCGCCAGCCAGCTGACGGGCAGGGAGCGCTTCCTGCGGAATACCCTGCGCAGACCGATCAGCCACTCGTCGTAGCGGTCCGCCGAGCTCCGGAGAGGCCGGGTATCCACGCCCCGGTCCGCGTAGAGCTCCGACATGTCCCGGAGGAGGATGCGGAAGGAGTCGTACCGGGGGAGGATCCGGGAGTAGACCCGGTGGGGAAGCAGGAAGGGCATCCGGAAATCCCGCCGCACCGCCGCGAGGGTCCTGTGCAGGGATCGCTCCGCCTCCAGGACCGGGCGCCCCGATGGCCGGTCCTCCCGATACAGGTCCCGGACGGAACCGACGAGATACGGTCCGTATTCCGAGAGGGTCTTCAGGTACAGGTCCTTCTGTCGGCCCGGCCGCAGGGTGAGGCCTCCGGGCATGACGAAGTCCACGCCGACAGCGGCCAGTTCTTCGTATAGGGCTCGGATGCCCGCCTCGTCGTCGGTGATTCCGGGCAGGAAGGGCATGGCCAAGGCCCCGACCGCGCAGCCCGCGGCCTTGAAGGCCCGCAGCGCCGTAAGTCGCGCCGGCACAGTTGAAGCCCCCGGCTCGAAGGCCGTCCGTACGTCCTCCCGCAGGGTGGTGATCGATACCAGGAGGACGAAGAGGGAGCGCTCGTTCAACCGGCGCCAGACCTCCAGGTCCCGGAGGACGAGGTCCGACTTGGTCATGACCGTGACGGGCATCTCCGCGTCCGCGAGGAGCCCGGCGCAGCGGCCCACGATCCGTTCCCGTTCCTCGACGGGCTGGTAGGGGTCCGTGGTCCCCGAGCCGATCGCTATCATGCCGGGTTCCCGGAGCCTGGGGAGTTCCGCGGCCAGCAGGTTCGGCAGCCAACCCCGGATCGCGATGTCCCGCTCGAAATCTCCCTCCACGTAGTATTTTTCCGCCCGTCCGTCGCAGTAGCGGCAGCCGTGGGCGCAGCCCCGGTAGGGGGAAAGGCCGTACAGGGAGCGGGTGAAGTTGTCGGGAAGGTCGCCCCGCCGCAGGGCCCTGCGGGAGACGGGAACCGGGGGCGCGGCGGAATACCCGTCTCGGGTGCCGTCAGGCTCCGGACTCAACCCCGCTCTCCCTCAGGCCGGTGCGGCCGGAAGTGGGAGGAGGCGGGGCCGAGGGGCACGTCCCCCTCGATGTGGGCGGTAAGGTGGGCGGCGATCCGGTCCGCCTGCCCGGGGGCGAGGCGGACGAAGCGCATCCGCTCCACGCCCTCCTCCACCCGGTTGCGTTTGGCCGGACCTATGCGAGCCAGGACTGTTTCCCGTTCCGGAGGCTTCACGGCGGCCAGCACGGCGGCCAGGTCCCGGTCCGAGGCGGACAGGAGGCGAGCCTGAACCCGTTCGGCCGGGTAGTCCCGGACCACTTCGAGAAAGCGAGACAGGGAATAGGAAATCTCGGCCATCCCTCCGCCCCCCTCAAGACCCCATTCCAAACAATGGGAATAATCGATTCTCGGAATCAACCACGGAGATCACGGAGTACACGGAGAGGAGGGAAGACCGGAACCATCGTACCGACAAGATGGACAGGATAATTAAGATGAACAAGACAATGAAAGCAAAAATGAATCGGTTTTTCCGCTCTCATCGTTTGCATCTTGATCCATCTTGTACATCCTGTCGGATCTATAATTTCAGGGTCTCTTTCTCCGTGCTCTCAGTGTACTCCGTGGTTGACTCCATAAACCCTAAAGCGCCTTCTTGAGCTCCTCGGCCTTGTCTGTCCGCTCCCAGGCGAATCCGTCCCGGCCGAAATGGCCGTACGCGGCGGTTTTCCGATAGATCGGCTTCTTGAGGTCCAGGGTCCGGATGATTCCTCCGGGTGACAGGTCGAAGACCTTGCGGATCGCGTCGGAGATGACGTGCTCCGCCGCCTTTCCGGTGTCGAAGGTGTCCACCATCACGGACACCGGGAATGGCACGCCGATCGCGTAGGCCAGCTGGACCTCGCAGCGCTCCGCGAGGCCCGCGGCTACGACGTTCTTCGCCACGTACCGGGCCATGTAGGCCGCGGACCGGTCGACCTTGGAGGGATCCTTCCCGGAAAAGGCGCCGCCTCCATGGCGTCCCATGCCGCCGTAGGTGTCCACGATGATCTTGCGCCCCGTCAGTCCCGTATCCCCCATGGGCCCTCCGATCACGAAGCGGCCCGTCGGATTTACGTAATACTTTGTATTACCATCCAGCAACCCGGAGGGTCCGAGCACGGGTTTCACGATTTCCTCGATCACCGTGTCCCGGATGGTGGCGTACTGGATGTCGGGATCGTGCTGGTGGCTCACCACCACGGCGTCCGCCCGCACGGGCTTGTGGCCTTCGTACTGGAGAGTCACCTGGCTCTTGGCGTCCGGACGGAGCCAAGGGATTTCCTTGGCCTTGCGGAGCCGAGCCGCCCGTTCCAGGATACGGTGGGCGTATATTATCGGGGCGGGCATGAGCTCCGGTGTTTCCCTGCAGGCGAAGCCGAACATCATCCCCTGGTCCCCGGCTCCCTGCTGTCCCTCGTACTCCTTGAGCCCCCGGCCGTCCACCCCCTGGTCGATGTCCGGGGACTGGGCGTGGATGGTGTTCAGAATGGCCATGGACTCGTAATCGATCCCGTAGTCCGGGTTCGTGTAGCCGATCTCCCGTACCACGTCCCGAGCCAGGGTCTGGATGTCCACGTAGGTTTCCGTGGTGATCTCGCCTCCGACGAGGACCATGCCGGTTGTGGCGAAGCATTCGCAGGCCACGTGGCTTTCGGGGTCCTCGGCCAGGCAGGCGTCCAGAACCGCGTCGGAGATTTGATCGCAGAGCTTGTCGGGGTGGCCTTCACCCACGGATTCCGAGGTGAACAGGTAGGTCTTGTCGCGCATGGATGTCTCCTTCAGCAGGAACCTGAACGCTTGAGGCGGGAGGTGCATCGCGGGTTCGGTTGACGGCGGGTTGAAGCCACGGCGGGCCTCCTTTTTAGCGTGGATTTATTGACCGCCCGCAATAGGGAGCAAATCGGCGGTGCACCCCGGGCCCGACGGGCTTGCGGTGCAAAATCAAGTATCGCGAAATCGCGGCGGCGCGGCAAGGGCCCGAATTTATCACTTTCAAATTGAACCACAGAGGCACAGAGACACAGAGGGGAAAGGGGGAGAAGGAGGAAGGAGGAAGGAGAAAGGGAGGGAGGGAGGAATTCGGGGGCAGCTTTGTTTTTACAAATCGAGGGTCTTCTCGTATACTGACGAAGGATGCGGCGTAGTGCCCGGCTGCCCCGGGCTCGACGGATACGCCGTGTCCGCACCAATCCTTTCCGCCGGAGCCGCATATGACCCGAAGCGAAACCTATGTCCTGGCCCTGGACCAGGGCACGACCAGTTCCCGCGCCATCGTCTTCAACCGGGGCGGAAACATCATCGGAGTCAAGCAGATACCCTTTCCCCAGATCTATCCCAAGCCCGGCTGGGTGGAGCACGACCCCGCGGCCATCTGGGATACCCAGTACGAAGCCGCCAAGGGAGCCCTGTCCGCGGCTCAGGTGAACCCGGACCAGATCGAGGCCATCGGCATCACCAACCAGCGGGAGACCACCCTGGTCTGGGATCGGGCCACGGGCAAGCCCGTGTACAACGCCATCGTCTGGCAGTGCCGCCGCTCCGCGGATATCTGCAGGGAGTTGGCCGCCCGGGGCCTTGCCCAGACCGTGCGGGAACGGACGGGACTGGTCCTGGATCCCTACTTTTCCGGAACCAAGTTGGTCTGGATGTTCGACGAGATCCCGGGCCTCCGTACCCGGGCGGAGCGGGGGGAGCTGGCCTTCGGGACCGTGGACTCCTGGCTAATCTACAACCTCACGGGCCGCCACGCCACGGACGCCACCAACGCCAGCCGGACCCTCCTTTATAACATCCACACCGGCCGCTGGGACGAGGAACTCCTGGGAGCCCTCAAAATCCCGGCATCCGTCCTGCCCGAGGTCCTCCCGAGCTCCGCGGAGTTCGGACGGACGAAGCGGGAACTCTTCGGCCGGGAGATCCCAGTGACCGGCTGTGCCGGGGACCAGCAGGCGGCCCTCTTCGGCCACGCCTGCTTCGAGCCCGGGTCCGCCAAGAACACCTACGGTACGGGCTGTTTCACCCTCATGAACACGGGCTCCCAGCCCGTGGCCTCCAAGCACAACCTCCTGACCACCGTGGCCTGGGATTTGGGGAAGGGCTTCACCTACGCCCTGGAGGGCTCGGTGTTCATAGCCGGTGCGGTGATCCAATGGCTCCGGGACGAACTGGGGCTGATCACCGACGCGGCCGAGAGCGAGGACCTGGCCCGGTCCGTGCCGGATACGGGAGGCGTTTACATCGTGCCCGCCTTCGTGGGCATGGGCGCGCCGTACTGGGACCCGGAGGTGCGCGGCACGATCGTGGGGATCACCCGTGGAACGAACCGGGCCCGCCTGGTCCGGGCCGCCCTGGAGTCCGTGGCCTACCAGTCCCGGGACCTCCTTGTGTCCATGGAGAACGATTTCGGTTCGGCCCTTCCCTATATCAAGGCCGACGGAGGGGCCGCGGCCAATTCCTTCCTGATGCAGTTCCAGGCGGACGTCCTGGACAGGCCCGTGATCCTGCCGGAGGTGAACGAGGTGACCGCCCTGGGGGCGGCCTATCTGGCGGGCCTCAAGACGGGGTACTGGTCGGACGTGAAGGAAGTGGAACGAAACTGGAGGCGCAAGAGAGAATTCCGGCCCGAAATGGCCGAGGGTGCCCGGACCCGCCTGCTGTCCGGCTGGGACAAGGCCGTGGGCTCCGCCCGGACCTTCCGGTGAGGTTTTCCGGATCGGCGACTCGAAGATAGAGGAAGGAGCGAGAGAATGAGCGAAACCTACGAGGCCGGGCGGAACCTGCTCCGGTCCAACTGGAACCTGATCGAGGATCCCTGGAAGTCGGACCAGTCCAAGGGCGTACCCGCCCCCGCCCAGGAGGAGGGGCCGAAGGAGGGCGAGAAGATCCTGCCCCTCGTCCCGGCCTCGGAGTTCAAGCCCCGGGGAGGGAGTCTCCTGGACCTCCTCCGGTCCCGGAAGAGCCGCCGGAAGTACTCCGACGGATCCCTGACCCTGGAGGAATTCTCCTTCCTCTGCTGGGCCGCCGCGGGTATCAAGGACCACAGGCCCAAGTTCTCCTTCCGGACCTATCCCTCCGGCGGGGCCCGGCACCCCTTAGACCTCTTCGCCTTCGCCGCCCGGGTGGAGGGGATCGAGCCCGGACTCTACCGGTACCTGCCGGTGGAACACGCCCTGGTCCTGGTGCGGCCCGGGGACGATTCCCATACCCTGGGTGAAGCCCTCTGCGGCCAGGACTGGAACCCGGCGGCCGTCCTGATCTGGGCCGCCGTGCCCTACCGGACCGAGTGGCGCTACGGCCCAGTATCCCACAAGATCATCGCCCTGGACGCCGGCCACGCCTGCCAGAACGTCTACCTGGCCTGCGAGGCCATCGGGGCGGGGACCTGCGCCATCGGAGCCTACGATCAGGAGAAGCTGGACGCCTACCTGGGGCTGGACGGCAAGGACCGCTTCGCCCTGTACGCCGCGCCGGTGGGACGGGTTCCGGCGGAGTGAAGGAGGGTCGGATGAAATCGATCACCGCGAAGATCATCCTGCTGGCCGCGGGGGCGGCCCTGGTCATGACGATCGGGCTGTCCGCCGTTTTCGGGTACCTCTTCGTCTCGGCTTCGGACGCCCAGATCTCGGCCCTGGAGACCACCCTCCGGGAGGACTACGACCGTCTCATCAAGTCCCAGGTGGAGAGCGCCGTATCCCTCCTCGAGCGTATCGGGAAGATGCGGACGGCCGGGGAACTCGGTCCCGAGTCCGCCGAGAAGCTGGCTCGGGACCTCCTGCGGGACCTCCGGTACGGGAAGGACGGGTACTTCTGGGCCGATACGCCCCAGGGGGACAACAAGGTTCTCCTGGGCGGGGCTTCGGAGGGCACGAACCGGTACAACCTGAAGGACGCCAAGGGCTTCGAACTCGTGAAGGCCATCATCGGGGCCGCGATGTCCGGCGGCGGCTACACGGACTACTGGTTCCCCCGCCCCGGGGAGACGGAGGCGCACCCGAAGCGGGGATACAGCAAGCTTTCCCCCTCCTTCAACTGGGTCGTGGGATCCGGAAATTACATCGATGACATCGAGAAAGTCGTAGCCCAGAAGCGGGCGGAGGCGGACGCCCGGCTCCGGACCGCGGTGGGAGCCCTGGTCCCCTTGGCCGCTTTTTTGGCCGCGGTTATGGTGATCCTGGCAGTCGTGGTGGGTCGGCGGATTTCCGCGCCCCTTTCCTACGCGGTGGAGCGGGTGCGCCGCATCGCCGAGGGGGACCTGACCGGGGACTTCGACCCGGGCTTCCTGGCCCGGCAGGACGAGGCGGGGCGCATCGTCCAGGGCCTGTCGGACATGCGGGACGACCTGTCCGGGCTGATCGGCC